>CAZULO010000115.1:0-9987 GCA_964621245.1 uncultured Flavobacterium sp. | reverse complement strand
TTTAACAAAATTTAGTTCATTCGATTTAGGCAAACCTAAAGGTGATTTTTTACATACTTATGTTTCTAGAAAAGAGAAAACTGTAAAGTAGAATATGAGAAAAATTGGTCTACTCTTTTTATTTCTTACGTTTTTATCTTGCGATAAGAAGGAAACTAAAGACGAAGTAATTGATTTACAAAATGAAGTGAATCAAAAAGTTACTTTAGAAACAAAAAAAGAAAATCCTGGAAATAAAATGTTAAGTACTGATTGGCAAGACGATTTAATTGTTGATTATGTTAAGAATTCAGAAAAAGACTTAATTAAAATACATCTTAAAAATAAAGATAAGTTGCAATGGATTTTAGATAGAACTGAAAAAAACGATTCTACGCAATTTTATATTTACAATATTGGTGTGGATGTAACTGATGAAGATGGAAGTAGTTTACGATTTTCTTCTTGTGGTTGGGTGTATTTAGATAGTGTGAAAAGAAAGTTATATGAATACGATTTACCAAATGAACAATTGATTGAATGGAGGAAATAGTTGAGACTCTTTCAGAGTGACAAACTTTACGGAAAATCTGTTTAATCCTTTAAATCTGTGTTGCTAATTAAATAATTCCCAATCCCAATCCAATCGCAAACAAAATAATCATAAAAGCTACGATTTTTTGAATAGTGTTTATGGTTATTTTTTTGACCCATTTGTTTCCAAAATACACGCCAATAAAAGCGGCAAGGGTTGCAACAAAAACTAAGTTGAAATTTAAACTGTCTTTCACTTTTGATATATTGGCAAAATAAACCGACATCCGACTCACATCAATCATACAAGCGATAATCACTCCAGTGGCAATAAAAGCTTCTTTTGATAAACCAACTTTTGTTAAAAACGCACTTCGCAACGCACCTTGATGTCCGGAAAGTCCGCCAAAAAAACCACTTAAAATTCCACCAATTGGTAAATATTTCTCAGGGAATTGTAAGTTTTTTAATTTCGGAATCAGTTCAAATAAAGCGAAGAAAATCAGTAAAATCGCCACAATAATTTTCATTAAAGTGACATGAAAAACTTTGTGGTTTAAACTGTATTCGGTAAGAATAGTAGCATTGGTTATTTTATCTAAAAGAAAAGCACCAATAAAAGAAAAAAGCAAAGCAGGCAATCCAAATTGTATGGCAATTTTCCAATTGATATGGTTTTTAACTAATACTAATTTAAAAGTATTGTTTAAAAAATGCACAATCGCGGTTAAGGCAATCGCTACATCAACAGGAAAAAATAAAGCAAAAGCAGGTAATAACAACGTTCCTAATCCGAAACCAGAGAAAAAGGTTAGGGCAGAAGCAAGTAGTGCTACAATTGGGATTAAAATGTATTCCATTTTTGAGTTTAAAGTTTAAAGTTTAAAGTTTCAGGTTGTTTTAGTTAACTTGAAACCTTAAACTTGAAACAAAAATTATATTCCAGAGATAATTCCGAAGAAATCGGTAGCGTTTAAAGCTGCACCACCAATTAATCCACCATCAACGTCAGGTTTTGAGAAAATTTCTTTGGCATTGTCTGGTTTTACACTTCCACCATATAAAATAGAAACATTTTCAGCAATGTCATTTCCAAATACTTTCTCAACTAAAGCTCTTATGAAAGCATGCATTTCTTGTGCTTGTTCTGGTGAAGCGGTTTCCCCAGTTCCAATAGCCCAAACCGGTTCGTAAGCTAAAATAATATTTTTCCAGTTTTCTTTAGTAATATGAAATAAACCATCACGTAATTGGTATTCCACTACATTGAAATGGTTGTCGTTTTGACGGTCTTTTAACTCTTCGCCAAAGCAAAAAATTACGGTCATATCATGCGTTAAAGCCGTATCCACTTTATTTGCTAATAACGTGTCGTTTTCATGAAAATAGGCTCTTCGTTCACTATGGCCTAAAATAACAGTATTTACGCCAATGCTTGTTAACATTGATGCAGCCACTTCTCCAGTATAGGCACCACCTTCTGCTTGATGCATATTTTGAGCGGCGATTTTAATATCTGAACCAGCAACTAATTCCACAGCTTTCGCTAAATAGGGAAATGGAGTAGCTAAAATGATTTCAGCCGTAGTATTGGGTTTGTTATTTTTTATTTCGTTTATTAATTCAATGGCTTGTGGTAAGGTTTTGTTCATTTTCCAGTTACCAGCTACTATGTTTTTTCTCATAAGTAAAAATTATATAATAAAATTAGCCATAAATTTTCGTTTTATGGCTAATATTTTTTCTTTTAGGTGTAATTTATTTTAGTTTATTTAAAGTCTCTTTAATCTTGTCGAAGTCTTTTTCGATAGCTTTATATAAGGCAATTTTTCCGTTTTTATCGACAATAATAAAACGAGGAATCCAATCTAAATTAATTGATTTTCCAAAAGCGCCTTTCATGCCGTCTTTAATTAAATAATTTTCTCCAGTTACACTGTGAACTTCTAATCCATCTGTCCATGCGTTATATGTTTTATCACAAGATAAATTGATAAAAGTTACGTTTGGATAGCTACTTTTAAGGGTTTTTACTTCTGGCATTGCTTTTATACAATCTCCACACCAAGAAGCCCATACTTCGATAACTAATGTTTTTCCTTTATTTTCTTTCAAGATTTCTTCAAAAGTAATGTCTTTATTGTCAACAGTTGTTAAAGTAGCCGCTAATGTTTCTTTAGAAAATTCGGTTTGAGCATCACAAGAAGTGGTTAAACCCAATCCTAAAATGGATAATGTTGCTAAAATTTTTCTCATAAGTATTGATTTTAAATGGTTTTATTTGAATGTTATTTGTAAATGATTTTTTCTAATGCCTTACTATTGAACGCTTTTTCTGCAATGCCATCAAAAAAGTGTATCACATTTCCATTGTGAATATATAGCACTCCAGGTGTGTCTTTTCCAGAGCCTAATTTTGTCCAAAACGGAATCACATCTATCACTTTATAAGGAAATTGTTTACCAGCATAAGTAAAGAAATCTGGTATTTTTTCCGCCTCTTCATCCATAAATACAATTTGTACTTGTGGAAAGTCTTTGTGTTTCTTTTGTAAGGCATTTAAGCTTTTCGCAGCTTCTCTACAATGTTCACAACCTGGAACAAAGAAACAAAGAATTTTTTTACCTTTATCGATATCTGCATAAAACTCCGAATAACCAGAAAATACTGGTTTTGGACCCACTTCTTTTTTGACTTCCTCAACAACTTTTTCGACTTTAACTTTCGATGAATCTTCCGATTTATTTAAAAGATCAGTTGATAAGTTTAAATCCGTCGTAACAAAAACAGAATCTGGATTATTTAAAGTATCACTATTTTCATTTGATACAGAAATTGTAGCAGCTTTCATCGGCGCCAACATAAATAAACCTAAAATACAGCTTAAAGTAATGGTTGTTAAGATCCAAAAGTTCGATTTTTGATCATTTTCTAAAAGTTTCCAAAGCCAAATTAATAATCCAACTGCGATGATGTTTTTGATAATGGCTTCAACAGGTGTCATCGGAAGTAATTCGCCAAAACAACCACAATTTCCTGTATTTCCTCCAACAGAAAAAGTCACATAACTCAAATGAATAATAAAAACAACTAACAATCCAATAGTAGCTGGAATTGTAATGCGTTTTAAGTAATTTGACGTTAGCAGTAAAAACCCAAGTGCAAATTCAATTCCAATCAATATTCTTGAAAAATAAGGTGCAATCGTTTCTGAAAACCCTAAAGTTATTAGTTGTTTGACTTCAAACGTAGAAATAGCAAAGTAAGGCGAGAAATCGATAAAAGGAAAAGTTGAAATCCAACCTTTAGATATTTTTGCTACTGCAGATACTATAAAAAGTAGCGCAATTGCAATTCGAAGCGTCCAAGCTATATTTTTTTTGTTCATGGGCTTTTGTTGTTTTGTTTCAATTTGGAGATTATCCTAAAAACAAATTTATTTTACAGTTAACAAATTTAGTTATGCTTTTTGATTGTTTGTGTTAATGAGTTGTTATTTAACTTGAAACCTAGATCTTAAAGCTAATTAAAACTTTTCATTAAAATCAACGCAAAAACGGAATAGTTAATCATGTCTTGATAATTAGCATCAATACCTTCAGAAACTAGCGTTTTTCCTTTGTTATCTTCAATTTGTTTGACACGTAATAACTTTTGAATGATTAAATCTGTTAAGGAACTCACACGCATATCGCGCCAAGCTTCCCCATAATCGTGATTTTTATCTTCCATTAATTCTTTAGTGATTTCAACTTTATGATTGTATAATTGGATGGCTTCTTCTGCCGATAAATCAGGTTGCGTGGCAATGCCTTTATCCATTTGAATTAAAGCCATCACACAATAATTAATAATTCCTATAAATTCTGACGTTTCATCTTCATCTACTTTTCGCACCTCATTTTCTTGTAAGCTTCTGATGCGTTGTGCTTTAATGAATATTTGGTCGGTTAACGACGGCAAACGTAAAACACGCCAAGCCGTTCCGTAATCGTGTGCTTTTTTGGTAAATAAATCTCTGCAAACTGCAATTACTTTGTCGTATTCTTGTGAGGTATTGCTCATTATTATATTATATTTGTATATTCATTTATGTTTTGCCACGAATGCACTAATTTTTAAGTTTTTGATTAATTAATTCGAATTATTATCGACAAAGTCGATTTTTAATTTTTTTGAAAGAATAGTAATTCGAGAATTCGTGGCTAAATTATCAAACTTCAAATATAAGTAAAAAATACTATGTCAACAATAAACTGCAAAGGAACACTGATCGATTTATCAACACCAAAAGTTATGGGAATTGTAAATGTTACACCCGATTCTTTTTTTGATGGTGGAAAACTGACTAATTCTGATGAAATTGTAAGACAAGTAGCGAAAATGCTGCACGATGGAGCAACTTTTATAGATTTAGGTGGATATTCTAGTAAACCTGGAGCCGAATTCGTTTCTGAAACCGAAGAATTAAATCGTGTGATTCCAATTGTAAAGTTGTTAGTCGAGAAATTTCCCGATATTTTACTTTCGATTGATACGTTTAGAAGTGAAGTTGCCAAACAAGCCGTAGAAAATGGTGCAGCAATTATTAATGATATTTCGGCAGGTTTGTTAGATGATAAAATGTTGGAAACGGTCGCGAAATTGCAAGTTCCATACATAATGATGCACATGAAAGGCACGCCACAAACGATGCAAAGCTTAGCAAATTATGACGATTTATTAAAAGAAATGAATTTTTATTTTTCGGAACGAATTGCGAAAGCGAGAAGTTTTGGTTTAAACGATATCATCATCGATCCTGGATTCGGATTCGCCAAAACCATCGCACACAATTACGAATTAGTACAGAATTTAGACTTGTTACACTTTCATGTTTTACCCATTTTAGCAGGAATTTCAAGAAAATCGATGATTTATAAAACCTTGGAAATTTCACCTAAAGAAGCTTTAAACGGAACCACTTTTTTACATGCCTTTTGTTTGCAAAAAGGTTCAAATATTTTACGCGTTCATGATGTGAAAGAAGCTGTAGAGTGTGTGAAATTAATTTGTCAGTTTAAAAACTAACTTCTTAGCACGTCACTTTTACCTTTTTACTTTTTACTTTTTACTTGTTTCTTTTAATTATGGTGATACGGTTCATTATTCAAAATCGTAAAACCTCTATAAATTTGTTCAATCACAAATAATCTTACCATTTGATGTGAAAAAGTCATTTGAGATAACGCCACTTTTCCTTGTGCTTTTTGATAGACTTCTTCAGAAAAACCATAAGGTCCACCAATTACAAAAACTAAAGTCTTTATTCCAGAATTCATTTTCTTTTGTAAAAAATCTGAGAAACCAACACTGTTGAATTCCTTTCCGTTTTCATCTAATAAAATCAATTGATCCGTTGGCGTTAATTTGGATAAAATTAATTGCCCTTCTTTCGTTTTTTGCTCACTTTCCGATAAATTTTTTACGTTTTTGATATCCGGAATAACTTCTAAATCGAACTTAATATAAAACCCTAATCGCTTCGTATATTCGTCAATTAAAGCTTGTAGATTTTTATTGTCGGTTTTGCCAATGGCTATTAGTTTGATGTTCATATTGAGTTGGGAGTTAGGAGATTGAAGTTAGGAGTAAGTAAAATGCAGAATTTAATTTTAATTAAATTCTGCATTTTAAAACTGTTGACTAAAAACTGATGACTAAACACTAATTTTCAACCATGGTATGGAAAACGTTCATTACGTCATCGTCTTCTTCAATTTTTTCTAATAATTTCTCCACATCTGCTACTTGTTCTGGTGTTAATTCTTTTGTAACTTGTGGTATTCTATCAAAACCAGAAGATAAAATTTCTAAACCTCTAGCTTCTAGTTCTTTCTGAATGGCTCCGAAACTTTCGAAAGGAGCGTACATTAAAATGCCGTCTTCCTCATCAGCGAAAATTTCTTCTACACCAAAATCAATCATTTCTAATTCTAACTCGTCGATATCTTGTCCAGCTGCTGGAATTCTAAAATTACAAGTATGATCAAACATAAATTCCACCGAACCTTGCGTTCCTAATGTTCCATTACATTTGTTAAAATAACTTCTAATATTAGCAACGGTTCTGTTATTATTATCTGAAGCGGTTTCAATTAAAATGGCAATTCCGTGTGGTGCGTAACCTTCAAATAAAATTTCTTTATAGTTAGCGGTGTCTTTATCTGTTGCTTTTTTGATGGCGCGTTCCACGTTCTCTTTTGGCATATTCACTGCCTTAGAGTTTTGTATAATTGCTCTTAAACGTGAGTTTGCATCAGGGTTTGGACCACCTTCTTTAACTGCCATTACAATATCTTTACCAATTCTGGTAAACGCTTTGGCCATTGCCGACCAACGCTTCATTTTTCTTCCTTTTCTGAATTCAAACGCTCTTCCCATTTCTCGTTTTGGTTTTTTTATATAAGTGCAAAAATAAAATAAGCCAGCAGTAAAAAAAAATGTTTGAGTGATTTTTTTATGGTTTGAGAATTTAATTCTCAGAACCTTGCACATTTTGCCACGCATACACTAATTTTTCTTTATAAACATTCGATTTAATTCGAATTTCATCAAAGATGAACAAATTTTATAGTCAAAATTTAATTCGAGAATTCGTGGCAAATATTTATAAATTAATTTGGGATATATAGTCTAATTGGTAATACAATTCTATTGCTTTATCTTTGCTCCATGCAAAACCTATTTTTTCAACCTTTTCAGACCGACATTTCAGGAATTTCTTTGCCTGAAAGATTCACGTTTCCGTTTTATTATCAACCACATCCATTAAGTAAAATTGCAGCTTTGGCTTTGCAGAATTACTTAGAAACACAAACTGATTTTGAGCATAATTTTGGTTTAGATGAAAGTCAATCAGGATTAGTAATAGGTAAAATGTTTGGCGTTTTGGTTTGTAAAAATGAAAAAGACGAATTAGGTTATTTATGGGCATTTTCAGGGAAATTAGCCAATGAAAATCAGCATAATTATTTTGTGCCAACTGTTTTTGATATGTTAACCGAAAATAGTTTTTTTCGTAAAGAAGAAGAACTGTTAAATGCTTATAATCGAAAAATTGAAGCGTTAGAAGTTTCTGAAGATTATTTAAAAGAAATAGAAAATTATAATGCAAAAAAACTTCAAGCTGAAACAGAATTACAAAATCAGAAAAATAGAATAAAAGAACAGAAAATGCTACGTGATGCCAGAAGAGTTCAAATCGAATCGACTTTAAATCAGGAAGAATTAGAAGCTTTTAATTTTGAATTGTCTGAAGAAAGTAAAAAGGAAAGCATTTTGTTAAAGAAAATGACAAAATATTGGAAATTAACTTTACAAACTTTAGAAGAAAAAGGATTAGTGTTTTCAAATGAATTGATGCAATTAAAGGAAGAACGTAAAGCGAAATCATCGCAGTTGCAACAAAAATTATTTGCTGAATATTCGTTTTTCAATCAGTATAAAGAAAAGAAAAGTTTAGGAGAAATTTTTAATAATAATCCACCAGCAGGAGCAGGAGAATGTGCTGCTCCAAAGTTATTGCATTACGCTTTTCAACATAATTTGAAGCCTATTTGTATGGCAGAATTTTGGTGGGGACAATCGCCAAATTTAGAAATACGACAACACAAGCAATTTTATCCATCTTGCAAGAGTAAATGCGAACCTATTTTAATGGGACATATGTTGCAAGATTTAGAAATGGAAGACAATCCGTTTATAATGAATCATGCGGAAGGAAAAGATATTGAAATAGTATATGAAGATGAAGTAATGCTTGTCGTAAATAAACCCACTGAATTTTTATCGGTTCCAGGAAAAACTATTTCCGATTCAGTTTATGCTCGAATAAAGGAGAAATATCCAGAAGCTACTGGTCCGCTAATTGTGCATCGTTTAGACATGTCGACTTCCGGAATTATGCTTATCGCGAAAAATGAATCGACTGCGGTGCAATTACAAAGTCAGTTTATCAATCGAACTATAAAAAAGCGTTATGTGGCATTGTTGGATGGTTTAGTAGGAAAATCTCACGGTTATATCGATTTACCTTTACGTGTAGATTTAGACGACAGACCCCGACAATTAGTGTGTTACGAACACGGAAAACCCGCGCAAACGAAATGGAAAACCATTGAAGTCAAAAACGGTAAAACGAAAGTTCATTTTTACCCAATAACAGGAAGAACGCATCAATTACGTGTACACGCCTCTCATAATTTAGGATTACAAACCCCAATTGTGGGTGACGATTTATATGGAACAAAAGCCGATAGACTACATCTTCACGCCGAATATATTCAGTTTGAACATCCGATGACTAAAGAAGTTATGGAGATTTTGGTGGAAGCAGAGTTTTAGGTTTAACCGCAAAGACGCAAGGGTTTTCGCAAGGCTCGCTAAGTCTTTGTCAACTTAGTGTTTATTGTTTTGAAGTTTATTTTATTTTTTTTTGCCACAAAGCATATAAATAATTATGCGAACCTTGCGTAATCTTAGCGAACTTAGCGGTTAAATATTTCCCCATCCAACCAAACACTATCAATCAAATTCGTAGCAAAACAATACGGAATTTCGTAAAAACTATGTAAAGGTTTAGTGATAATTAAATTGGCTTTTTTTCCTTTTGTAATACTTCCGTGAGAATCGCTTACATCCATCGCGTAAGCTCCATTTATGGTTGCTGCGTTTATCGCTTCTTCAGGTGTCATTTTCATTTTGATACAAGCTGTGGCCACCACAAAATGCATGTTTCCAGAAGGCGTGGTTCCTGGATTAAAATCGGAAGCTAAAGCTAAAGGCAAACCGGCGTTTAACATTTGTCGGGCTGGTGTATACGGAATCGAAATAAAATAGGAGCAACTTGGTAAAGCGACTGGCATACAAGCGGAATTTTTTAAAACTTCAATATCTTCTTTGCTTACAATTTCTAGATGATCGACACTCAAAGCGCCGTTTTCCACACAAGCTTTTATTCCGTTAATAGCTGTAAATTGATTCACGTGAATTTTCGGCGTTAAGCCATATCTCTTTCCAGCTTCCATTATTTGAATGGTTTCTGAAACACTGAAATAACCGGTTTCTAAAAACGCATCAATATAATCCGCTAAATTTTCAGAAGCGATTTTCGGTAGCATTTCATTGATAATCAAATCGATATACGCTTGATGATTTTCTTTATATGCTGTTGGAAAGGCATGCGCGCCTAGAAAAGTCGATTTTATAGCAATCGGATAATTTTCTTTTAATTTTTTGATAACTCGAAGCATTTTTAATTCGCCTTCGACAGTCAATCCGTAACCCGATTTGATTTCAACGGCTCCAGTACCTTGAGAAATGACTTCTTCCAAACGTTTTTTAGATTGGTTGTAAATCTCATCCTCTGAAGTTTCGTTTAATTTCTTAGCGGAATTTAAAATCCCACCGCCACGATTGGCAATTTCTTCATA
>CAZULO010000114.1:0-10024 GCA_964621245.1 uncultured Flavobacterium sp. | reverse complement strand
TTCTTTTTCTTTTCGTCACGTTTTCTTTCAATTCCTCTGTTTCGAGAAGCGGTTTTTCTTGGTGTTCTTTTTCCTGGACCACCTAAATTGACCTTACTGTTTTTCTCCGATTTTTTCTCAAAAGCATCTCCACCTGTTTTCTTAACACGTTTCAATAATGTTTTCACTTTCTTCTGATCTTTTTCGAATTCTAAACGTTGTTGTTCAATTTTTACACCAGCTGGAATTTCGTGAATTTTAATTTCCGTTTGCATTAATAGTTCCACTTCCAATTGAAATTCGTCTTCTTTCGGACCAATAAAACTGATAGCAATTCCTTCTTTATCGGCACGACCGGTACGACCAATTCTGTGCATATATTGTTCTGGAATTTCAGGAAATTGCATGTTAATTACGTGTGTAATATCGGTAATATCCAATCCACGCGCCATAATATCGGTAGTTACTAAACCTCTAATTTCACCATTTTGGAAATTTTCCATCATGTTCAAACGGTAATTCTGCGTTTTATTCGAGTGCACCGTTCCAAACTGACCTGGGAAATCTTCTTCTAAATGTTCCAATAAGAAATCGGCCATTCTTTTACTGTTTACGAATAGTAAAATTCGGCTATAAGATTCATCTGCTAATAAATGTTTAAGTAAATTAACTTTCGTTAAAAAGTTTGGTACCACATAAGCACGTTGTTCAATTTGCTCTAGCGGCGTTCCACTAGGTGCTAAAGAAACTTCTTCAGGAAATTCGAAAAATTCATCTAATAAATCATCTACTTCTTCCGTCATGGTTGCTGAAAACAAAATATTTTGTCTTTTCGAACGCATCATAGATAGAATAGAAGTTAGCTGAACTCTAAATCCTAAATTTAAAATTTCATCAAATTCATCGATGACCAATTTCTGTAAATCATCAAATCGCAACACATTATCTAAGGATAAATCCATGATTCTACCTGGTGTTCCTACCACAATATCAATCCCAGAATAAATGTCTTTTTTTTGAGTATTGATATTCACACCGCCATAAACAGCAAGCGATCTCACACTCATATATTTGGTTAATTTTTCAATTTCTTCATGTACTTGCACTACTAATTCTCGTGTAGGTACTAAAATAAGGACACGTGGAATATCTGTTTTGACAAATTTCCATTGTTTTAAAATAGGTAACAAATACGCAAACGTTTTACCCGTTCCTGTTTGTGCAATTCCCATAACATCTCTTCCCGACATTACTATTGGGAACGCTTTTGCTTGAATTGGAGTGGGAGTAGTAAAACCTAAATCGTCTATAGCTTTTTGTAGGGAGACAGGAAGATTAAGTTGTTCGAATGTAACCATTTGTGTTAAAATTTATGCAAAGATAGCATTAAGTTAGAAGTTAGGAGTCAGAAGTTAGAAGTTTTTTGCCATTTTCCTTTTACCTTTGTCATTCATTTTTGCCTTTTTACTTTTTTCTTGGCTCTTAAAATTAGCACATGAAACACGAAATAATCATTACACAAGACGGCTCAACGTCTATATATATTCCAGAATTAGATGAAACCTATCACTCTAAATTTGGTGCGATTCAGGAAGCTAAACATGTTTTTATAAAAAATGGTTTGGATTTATTTGAAGATGGTTCTGAAATTTCTATTTTAGAAATTGGTTTTGGTACAGGTTTAAATGCCATCATTACTTTATTAGAAGCCGAAAAAAGACAATTGAAAATCAATTATGTGGGCGTGGAAGCTTATCCTGTTGCTGCTAATGAAATTGTACAATTAAATTATGTTACACAACTTGAAGCACCTGAAAAACAAGTTTGTTTTGAGTTCATTCATGCTTGTGAGTGGGAAAAAGAAATCGCTATTACACCTTATTTTTCGATTACTAAAAGAAAACAGTTTTTCAGTGATATTAAGGATAAAAACCTCTTCGATTTAATTTATTTTGATGCCTTTGGTTTTCCTGTCCAACCTGAGTTATGGAACGAAACTATTTTTAAAATTATGTACGATGCTTTAAAAGAAAAAGGGATTTTGACCACTTATGCTTGTAGAACCTCTATTAAAAAAGCAATGCAGTTTGTCGGTTTTGAAACGTTAAAATTACCCGGAGCTCCTGGAAAAAGAGAGATGTTACGAGCCATAAAAAACAGCTAAAACTTTAACTTAAAATTAAAGATTTAAAACAGTTTTGTTTTATTATAATTTGTAAATTTACAATAATGAGTTAACTATTGTTCAACTTAAAAAAAACTAAAAATGGGAAGACAAATTTTTTTATATACCAAATCTATTTTAGAGCGTGTGAGTTTTGATGTAGTGCTATTTTGTAAAGAATTAGAAAAGGCAACAAGAGTGTTATTGCCCTTTGAAATTGATGAACTAAGAGAATGGTTACTTAGTTTTACAGAAGAAAAACCAGAATTAAGGCAATGTATTATTTATATCGATAAATAAAAAAATCCCGTTTTCATCAGTAGAAAACGGGATTTTTTTTGGTTAAACTTTTACACCAAATAAATGTCCTACAAAAGCGGATAAACCCATTGCAATTGTCCCCCAAATGGCGATTCTAATAACCGCTTTCTTGATGCTTGAACCTCCCGTTTTAGCTGCAACGGCTCCCAAAAGTATAAGAAAAAGTAAGGTCGCCCCATATAATCCATATTCCATGTTTTTTACAGGTGCAAAAAGTACCACAAGCAAGGGTAAAAACCCACCCACCGTAAAGGCAGCTCCAGAGGCTAAAGCCGCTTGAATTGGATTTGCTTGACTCATTTCGGTAATGCCTAGTTCGTCTCTAATATGTGCTGCTAGGGCATCTTTTTCAGTTAATTCTAAAGCAACTTGTAAAGCAGTTTCTTTTGACAAACCTCTTCTTTCATATATTTGAGCTAAAATCGCTAATTCTTCTTCTGGCATTTCTTGCAGTTCGATTTTTTCTCTTTCGATATCTGCTTTTTCCGTATCGGTTTGAGAACTTACAGAAACATATTCGCCGGCTGACATTGATAAAGCGCCAGCCACTAATCCGGCTACTGTAGCTAATATAATTGGTTCTCGACTAGTACTTGCTGCCGCTACTCCAATTGCTAAACTTGAAATTGAAATGATCCCGTCGTTTGCACCTAATACCGCTGCACGAAGCCAATTACTTCTGTGAATAAAATGACTGTCTAAATAGTTGTCTATGGTAACCATACTTGTAGTTTTGTTTGAACTAAGATACGGAATTTATAGCAAGTATTGCGAATAAAGCAAGGCAAATTCTTAGTTTTGTTTTCTTAAACTAAAGGTATTAAAGAGTAATTGTGTTTCGTATTCTGAGTTTAGTAGAACAATTATTTTTTCTATCGTCATTTATTTGTTAGCTTCTATGGTATCCCAACTTTGCATGCCATTTCCTGAAATCGGGATTCTTTTTCCTAAATAAGTTGGATTAGAATGTATGCAAACATCTTTCCAAGCTTTTACTCGAGATAGATATTCTCTAAGTCTCCAATTTAATCGAACGGTTTCTTTGTAAGCACTTTCATCAACGGCATAGCCATAAGCTTCAATACCTAAACTTCTCGCTATGTATACGGAACGATTGATATGAAAGTCTTGTGTGACAATGATGGCACTTTTTATTCCAAAAATTTCTTTAGCTCTAAACATACTATCATAGGTGTCAAACCCCGCATGATCCATGAAAATTTGTTCTTTTTTAATTTTAAATTTTCTTCTTAAAATGTATTTGCGCATACTATTTACTTCATCATATTCTTTCTGACCATGATCACCAGATAATACAAGTGCTGTCGCTTTATCAGCATAAAAAATATTTATCCCTGCCACTAAGCGATCTTCTAAAACGTAAGATAATTTTTCCTGATTTACTTTGGCACCTAACACAATAATCGCATCTACTTTAGGGAATTTTTCTGCAACCTTAAACACATACTTTTCTGTGGATTTAACAATATACAAATTGATGCCGAAAATGAAAGAAACGATAAGCAAGACAGCAATTCCTATTTTTTTGTAATGTTTTTTTAGTAGTGTTTTCATGATTGATTTTTACCTTTCAAATATAGGTGAATTCAATAAAAAAAGCGACTACATTTTAAATTAGTCGCTTTTTAAGATATTTTTTAAATCGGAATTATTGTTTACCTAGGTTTTTCATTTCTTTTTCTAACATGTCATAAAACTGATCAATTTTAGGCATGATGATTATTCTTGTTCTACGGTTTTTGGCTCTGTTTTCAGCGGTGTCATTATCTGCTAAAGGGATAAACGAACTTCTTCCAGCTGGAATTAATTGTTTTGGATTGACACCTAAATCATTTTGTAATACTCTAACAATAGAGGTAGAGCGTTTTACAGATAAATCCCAGTTGTCTAATAAAACAGCATTCTTAATTGGCACATTATCGGTATGACCTTCCACCATACATTCGAAATCGGGCTTACTGTTAATCACCTTAGCCACTTTAGCTAAAACTGATTTTGCTTTTAAATTCACATCATAACTTCCTGATTTAAACAATAAGTTATCGGCAATAGAAATCATAACGACACCTTTTTCTACATTGATATTTATATCTGGATCATCTATACCGACTTCACGTTTTAAGCTGGTTACTAAGGCTAAAGTTACACTGTCTTTCTTGGTTAAAGCGTCTTGTAATCGAGTTATTTTTAAATCTTTTTCACGTAAACTTTCTAAGGATTTTTCAAGATTTTGAGCCCCTTTTGTAGTTAAAACAGTCATTTCTTTCGAACTGTTTATCAAATCAGAATTGGTTTTCTTTAAATAATCTAGTTGACTTTGTAAAGAGCCTTTTTCGGCATTTAATAACTCTTTTTCACTCAAACAACTATTTAGTTTTACTGTGGCAGTATTTAATAAATCTTGTGTTTGTTTTTGTTGTGCTTCTAAGGCTGCGAATTTCTTTTTCGAAACACACGAAGTAAGCATAAAGGGTACGATTGCGGCTAAAACTACTATTTTTCTCATTTTACTACGATTTTTTACAAATTTAGATAGAAAAAATCATACCAAAGTGTAACGAAAAGTGAAATTTTAGTTAAAAAAGTTTTGAGTTAGACGTAAGTAGCTGGAAGTTAGGTGCTGGAAGTTGGGAGTTTTTATCTCAAAATTTAAAAAAACAAAATACTAAAATGCGTTTAAAAGTTTTACTCTTTTAAGTTGATGGTAAACTTATATGATTTATATAATTAAATAATAAACTATACATAAAATCCGTGAAAACTCGTGTCATTTTTGGCTAAAAAAATTATACTTTATCAAAGGTTTTCTTTTTCTCAATAAAATAGTTCCAAACAATTGACTTCGTATAGAAATAATCTCTTTTTTGGTGTGAACTTCTCTTTTTTAAGTTTTCAGCTAATAAATGATAAAAATGAAAATGTGCTTTTAAAATGGCCCAAGTATGTTTGAATTTTCCTTGAAATAAAAATTGGATTCCAGCAATTCCATCTAAGCACATTCGTGAAAAAAGAATTGGAAATAATTGATCTTTAGGAAGATTTTTAGTTAACATTAGCAACGAGTTTCTAAAATTTAAAAAGGTTTTTTTAGGATTAGATTCGTTTAAAGTAGCGCCACCAACATGATAAACAACTGAAGTGGGACAATATTTCGCCATAAAGCCTAAATTATTGGCACGCCAACATAAATCGATTTCTTCCTGATGTGCAAAAAAAGAATCGTCAAATCCATTTAATGTTCTAAACACTTTTTTTCTAATGAAGAAACATGCACCCGTAGCCCAAAAAACTTCAGTTTCTTGATTATATTGACCTAAATCTTCTTCCAAAGTATCAAAAATTCGACCTTTACAAAATGGATAACCAAATTTATCTATAAATCCACCAGCTGCACCCGCGTATTCAAAGTGTGTTTTTTTCTTATAATCTAATAATTTAGGTTGGATGATGGCTGTTTTAGGTTCATTATCAAAAATAGTTTCTATCGGTTGTAACCAATTTTCTGTGACTTCTATATCCGAATTGACTAAGGCGTAATAAGGCTCTTCTACAAATTTAAGTGCTTCATTATATCCAGTGGCAAACCCTAAATTTCCAGAATTTTGAATGAATTTTACGGTGGGAAATTCGTTTTTTATGACGCTAATAGAATCATCAGTTGAAGCATTATCGGCTACATAAATCGTAGCATGATTAGAAAATTCAATTACAGAAGGCAAGAATTGCTGCAATAATTTCGCACCATTCCAATTTAAGATCACTACGGCTGTTTTAGTCAAGTTGTTTAAGAATAAGGTTGTTAATTTTATTTTGTTTTTGATTTCTTTCCATTGAAAAATTACCAGAAATCGCATCTGCTTTTTTTGATAATTTATTAGAAATAGTGAAATAAGTTATAGCTAATTTTGAATCGGAAACTTGCAGGTTTTTACCGAGTGTATAGGCAAGTTCAGCTAATTGTTCTAAATGGGATTCGGTCAATGCGTTTTCATTGATAAATGCATTCATTTCATCATCATCGAATTCAGAAACGGCTACTAAATCAAAATTAAATGTATTTTGTATTGCATTCGAAATTTCTTCTGTAGTTTCTAAATTTGAGCTACCTAATGCTTTAGAAAGTAATCGTTTAAGAAATAAACTTAACTTTTCAATTTGATTTTCAATTGTATCTTTTTGTTCCATTATTACTTTTTATATTCAGGCAGTTTTTTTAAAAAGGTATATTTCTCTTTTTCAAAATCCATCTGACAAAAATAATGATTTAATCCGTTCGTAACCATTAAATATTCGGCTTTCAAAGTGAAATTATACCGGGCAATTTGGTCAAAAGTGCTTTGAGAAATTTCTACGTTAGGTTGTTTACATTCAACTACAACAAAAATACTGCCATCAGAATTAAAAATTACAATATCATAACGCTTACTCATTCCGTTGATTTTGACTTGTTTCTCCACATTTAGCAACGATTTTGGGTATTTGCAATCTTGAATTAAATACTGAACCGTGTGTTGTCTAACCCATTCTTCTGGAGTAAGCACCACAAATTTTTTTCTGATTTCATCAAAAATAGCAACTTTATTTTCACTATTTTTGAGCCGAAACGAATACGAAGGGAAATTCAATTTTTGCATCCGACAAATTTAACAATTTCTGTTTCACTTCCAACTAAAAACAGATCACTGATTGCTAGCGCTATGACAGAAGTAATTAAAATTGTAAACGATATTAAATCGAAAAATTTTAAGCCCATTTATTTTTTATGTGGGGAAGAAACTTATTATATCGATAGAATTTCAGATTTAATTGAGAATTCCGTTCTTACAGAAGATGAAAAAGCATTCAATCAAGTGGTTTTGTATGGAAGAGATACTACGGTTGAAGAAGTAGTTTCTACCGCTAAACGTTTTCCTATGATGTCAGATTATCAGGTAGTTGTAGTTAAAGAAGCTCAGAATTTAGCTAGAACTTTCGAGAAATTTGAAGCCTACGCGCTCAATCCTCAGCCAACTACAGTTTTAGTGTTCGCTTATCGAGACAAACCAGATGGTAGAAAAAAAATATTTAAAACCATCAAAGAAAAAGGAGTTTGGTTTGAAAGTAAAAAATTATACGACAACCAAGTTCCAGATTGGATTGTAAAAGTTTTAAAAGGTCAAAACTACGGAATAGAACCCAAAGCCGCCGCCATGTTGACGGAGTTTTTAGGAACGGATTTATCTAAAATTAATAACGAATTAGATAAATTAAAAATTGTTTACCCAGCAGGACACGTTTTTACACCAAAAAATATAGAAGAAAATATTGGTTTTAGTAAAGATTTTAATGTTTTCGAACTCAAATCAGCTTTAGCGGTTAAAAATCAGGAAAAAGCCTATACAATTATTCATCATTTTGCTTTGAATCCAAAAGATAATCCGGTAGTAGTGATTGCAGGACAAATGTTTTCGTTTTTTGCACAATTGTTACATTATCATGGATTAAAAGATAAATCAAAATTTAATGCAGCAAAAGCGCTAGGTGTAAATCCTTATTTTATTGATGAATATGCCACGGCAGCACGAAATTACCCCATGCGAAAAGTTAGTCAAATTATTGAAATTATTCGAGATATTGATGTCAAATCTAAAGGTGTCGGATCTGGAGGAATGAAAGAATCAGATATGTTGAAAGAAATGGTGTATAAAATCTTAAATTAATGCGTTTTATCAGTTTCAATTGGATTACTAGGAGTTTTTATTTATTTAGCCTATTTGTAGTTTATCTTATTGAAAACCCTATTCTTTACTTTTATATTTTTTTCTTTTTTCTAAATGTCGAAATATTATTGATAAATAAAATCAAATCTGAAACTCATATTTTCAGGTGTTCACAACTCTTTTTTATGGGTTTTGTAGCCTATGTTTTATTTGTAAGATCTTTTATTTGCGGATTTTCAGATACTGTCAATTACCATTTAAATACTGTAGAACACCTTCTTTTTGCAATTGTAGTTTCTTTGATGATTTTGTATTACTTTCTTTTCTTTACTCATATTCGTATTAAATTTTCAATTTGGATTAGTATATTCATTTTTAATGGAATTGGCTTAATAAATGAGTTTTTTCAAAATTATTTTCAAGGAAAAGCTATTTTTCATTTAGAATCTTTTTCTGTTAAAGATATTAAAGTAAATCTGTTCGGAACGTTTTTATTTCTTCTCGGTATTACACTTTTAAGTAGAAGAATGTCGGTTTTAAATAGTATAAAAAAATAAAATTTACGATATTTGCAGTCCGAATTTATAATATAAAAAACATGAACAAAAATACAGTTTTAGCCTGGGCAACAGGTATCATGATCATAATGGGGCTACTGATTATTGGTTTAGCAATTTATAGATATGATGATGTCGCAGGTTGGGGTTTCGCCGCAGTTGGCGTAGGTTTCTTTGCCAACGCATGGGTTTTTAATGCCTTAAAAGGGAGAATGTAATTCTAATTTACGATTTAAGAAATACGATTTAAGGAATTTGATTTCGAGAGTTTTAAATCTGAAACCTGAAACTTCGAACAAAAAATAAACAATAAAAAATAAATTATGTCAGACGATAAGAAAGTAATTTTCTCAATGCAAAAATTGAGTAAAACCTATACAGGAGCCGACAAACCGGTTTTAAAGAATATTTATTTGAGTTTCTTTTATGGAGCAAAAATTGGTATTTTAGGACTTAATGGTTCAGGTAAATCCTCTTTATTAAAAATTATCGCAGGAATTGATAAAAATTATCAAGGCGATGTAGTATTTCAACCGGGTTATACCGTTGGATATTTAGAACAAGAACCACAGTTAGACGAAACCAAAACGGTCATTGATATTGTTCGAGAAGGTGCAGCCGAAACGTTTGAATTATTAGCAGAATTTAATAAAATTAACGACGATTTTGGTTTGCCTGAAGTGTACGAGAATCCTGAAAAGATGGAAAAATTAATGGACCGTCAAGCAGAATTACAAGACAGAATTGATGCTTGTGGGGCATGGGAAATCGACACTAAATTAGAAATTGCCATGGATGCGCTTCGTACTCCGGATCCAGAAACTCCAATTTCTGTTTTATCTGGAGGTGAAAAACGTCGTGTGGCTTTATGTCGTTTGCTTTTACAACAACCAGATGTTTTATTATTAGATGAGCCAACCAACCACTTAGATGCAGAATCAGTTCTTTGGTTAGAACAACATTTAGCACAATATTCAGGAACTGTAATTGCCGTAACACACGATAGATATTTCCTAGATAATGTAGCGGGTTGGATTTTAGAACTAGATAGAGGAGAAGGTATTCCATGGAAAGGAAATTATTCGTCTTGGTTAGAACAAAAATCGAACAGAATGGCGCAAGAAGAAAAAGTAGCTTCTAAACGTAGAAAAAACTTAGAGCGCGAGTTGGATTGGGTGCGTCAAGGCGCCAAAGGGCGTCAAACGAAACAAAAAGCACGTTTACAAAATTATGATAAGTTATTAAACGAAGATCAAAAAGAATTGGATGAAAAATTAGAGATT
>CAZULO010000113.1:0-10124 GCA_964621245.1 uncultured Flavobacterium sp. | reverse complement strand
AAATGCGTAAAGGTGTTTTAGAGTTCTGCATCTTATCTGTATTAAAAGAAAAAGATGCTTACACTTCTGAAATTTTAGACACTTTAAAAACCGCAAAATTGTTGGTTGTAGAAGGAACCGTTTATCCTTTATTAACAAGATTAAAAAACGATAACTTATTAAACTATCGTTGGGAAGAATCCACTTCTGGTCCGCCAAGAAAATATTATGGATTAACAGAAGAAGGAAAAGAATTTTTAAAAGAATTAAACAACACTTGGAACGAACTTTCTGGTGCAGTAAATACAATAACTAATCAAAACTAACAGGTCATGAACAAAACAACAAGTATAAATTTAGGAGGCTATTTTTTTCATATTGATGAAGACGCCTTTAGAAAATTAAGCAATTACTTTGAGGCAGTTAGAAGATCATTGTCTCCAGACGGTAGAGAAGAAATTATTAAAGATATTGAAAGTAGAATTTCTGAAATTTTTTCAGAAAAACTAGGAACTACCAAACAAGTTATTGGTTTAAAAGAAGTTGACGAAGTTATAGCCATCATGGGACAACCGGAAGACTATAAAATTGAGGATGAAACGCAAAAAAACGAATATTATTCAAATTATTCAAGTGCAGGTACAACTACAAAAAAATTATACCGAGACAAAGAAAACTCTTTATTAGGTGGTGTAATGTCTGGTTTAGGACATTATTTTGGAGTAGATCCGTTGTGGTTAAGAATTATAATGGTGGTTTTATTTTTCGGTTTTGGAACTGGACTAGTATTGTATTTCATCTTGTGGGTTTTGGTTCCTGAAGCGATTACTACTTCTCAAAAATTAGAAATGAAAGGACAACCAATTACTATTTCAAACATCGAGAAAAAAGTAAAAGAAGGTTTTTCTGAAATTTCTGAAAAGTTTTCCAACTTAGACCACGATAAAATTGCTAATAATGCAAGAAATGGAGCGCAACAAATCAGTTCAACCTTAAGTGATTTAATCACATCTGCTTTTAAAGTATTTTCAAAACTAATTGGTGGTTTTATCGTCTTTTTCTCGTCTATGACGTTATTAAGTGTGATTATTGGAGGCATAGCTATGATGTTTTTTTCAACATTACCTGACAATTTAATATACAACAAAATACATACTCCATTTGATATTGAAACACCCATTTGGTTACAAGGTATTTTATTTATTTTAGTTGCCGGAATTCCATTATTGTTTTTCTTAATTTTAGGTTTAAAATTACTATCTAATCGTGTAAAATCATTTGGAGCTACTGTTAACTACTCTTTACTAGGTGTTTGGATTATCAGTTTAGCGGCTGTAATCTTCTTAACAGTAAAAGAAATAAGTCAAAATGCATACACTGGAAAAGACATCAAAAAAGAGCTTATAAAATTACAACCTACTGATACTTTAAACATCAAATTCCAAGCAAATAATGTATATAGTAAAGATATGGATCAGTATGAAAGTTTTGAAGTGATTCATGATGATAAAAATAATGCGATCATTTACTCTAATGATATTACGATCCGAATTTTAGAAACAGAAGAACCAACGGCTTATCTTCAAATTGAAAAAACAGCAGAAGGAAATAGCATCAAAAACGCAAAATTAACGGCTGAAAAAATCAAATATAATTTCAAAATTGATAACAATAATCTAATTTTAGATAACTATTGGATTACTGAATTAGCTAATAAAAAACACGATCAAGAAGTAGAACTTTATTTGTACTTACCAAAAGGAGTTCAGTTTAAAGTAGATGATAATTACGAACGTTTTGATAGTTCTGATAACGATTTCTTTAACTTACACTACAGCTCAGACAAATATGTTTACAAAGTTGGTGAATACAGAGTATTATGTACAAACTGCCCTAACAATGAAAACGAATATGATGATTTAGAAAATGATTCTATTTCAAATTCAGAAGAAAACTCTGAAATTATTTTAAATGAAGACGGCGTTTTAATCAAAAAGGGAAATAAAACAGTAGAAAAGCAAAACGTAGAAAGCATCAAAATTAATAAAGACGGCGTAATTATTAAATCGAACTAAAATGAAAAAGATATTTCTTACCCTAATACTAGCAGTTGGACTAATTTCTTGTACAGACTTCAACAATCAAAAAAGTGGAAATGGAAAGGTTGTTACTGATACGAGAGCGGTAACTGAAAATTTTACTAAAATTGTTGTTGGTCAAGCCATAGATGTAGAAATTGAGCAAGGAGACGCTAATAGCATAGAAGTAGAAGCTGATGCAAATTTGATAAAAGATATTCACACTACCATTGAAAATGGGGTTTTAAAAATTAGTTCGGATGTAAATTTTCAAAATGCTGAAAAACTATTGGTTAAAGTCAAAATGAAACAAATTTCTGAAATTGAAACAACTAGTGCTTCAAGTTTGAAATCGATCAACCTTTTAAAAGGAAAGTCATTACGAATAGCCGCTTCAAGCTCTAGTGATGTTGAAATTGAAGCAGAATATGAATCTATGCATTTAGAAGCCACAAGTACTGGAGAAATTACGATTAAAGGTAAAACTTTAAAATTAGAAACAAGCACTTCAAGTGCCAGCGAAATAGATGCTTCTGATTTACTAGCTAACGAAGTTTTTGCACAAGCTACAAGCGCCAGTGAAACAACAGTGCACGCCATTGTAAAATTAGATGCTAAAGCGTCAAGTGCTAGTAAAATTACATCCGTGAAAACGCCTAAAGAAATGAGAAAGGATGAAACAAGTAGCGGAGAAGTAACAATTGAATAAATTTAATTTAATTTTAACACGCAATTCAATAAAAATATTTAATTTTACGAAAAGAAAGCAACTAACAACTAAATAAACTAAGTAATTATGATACAATTTGTAATAAAAGTAATTGATATTGCAGTACAGTTAGTAATACAATTTATAGAAAACATATTTTAAAAATATATTTTAATTTTAGAATTTCTTAAAAATTCCAAAGTCACATACCTATAAATCCCGATATTTTCGGGATTTTTTTTAATATATTTGCCTCAAAAAAATCAAAAACATGACAAAAAAACATACATTCTTCGTAATTGCATTGTTCAGCTGCATCATTTCATTTGCACAAGTTAAATTGGAAAAAATTAAAGGTTCAAAAATTGTAACCGTAACAACTAAAGATTTAGAACTATTCGAAAATGTAGAAATTGAAGAATTTTTAGATGTATATTTCGTAAAAGCAGACAAAACATCTATAGAAATTGAAGCAGATGATAATTTACATGATATAATTAGTTATTCAATTTTAGGAAATACACTTAAGGTTACCGCACTAAAAGAACCAACAGGTGAAAAAAAATTAGCTATACGTATCAATTATAACGATAGTTTAAAATCTATTGTGGCACGTCATGAAAGTAAAATCAATGCGTTAGCGGACATTTCATTAGAAAATATTACGATTAAAAACTTCGATAAATCACAATCTTTTTTAAATGTAAGATCAACTAATTTTACATTAATAATGACTGATAAATCAAAAGCCGAAATTAATGTAAAAGCAGATAAAACTGTAGTTGAATTAAGTAAAGATGCCAAAGTAAAAGGTTTAATTGCTTCTCCAGAAACTAAAATCGATTTGTATCAAAAAGCAGATGCACAAATTGAAGGTGATGCACAAATTGCTAAAATTAGGTTAGATAACAATGCAAATTTAATGGCTAAAAAATTCACTGTTAAGGATATGGAACTTATCGCTGAAAGCTATACTAAATGTTCTGTAAACGCACAAAAATCAATTGAAATTTCAGCATCAGGAAAAACAGAAATCGATTTATTAGGAGAACCAAAAGTAGACTTAAAAGTATTTACAAACAGCGCTATATTATCTAAAAAAGAAAAATAAGAAATGAAAAAAGATATTATTATTCCAGAAGTAGAAAACGTATTTATAGTAGCTATTAAGGAATGGAATGAAGATTTTGGCGAAAATTCTTGGTATGCTTACCTCTTAAATAATACCACAGAAAAATTAGAAATGGCCATGGTAGTTTCTAATGCAGAAGGAATTATTAATAAAGAAGAAAGAAAAACTGGTAGTTTCCGTCACGCTTTTAACGAAGTAGAACCAGAATCGGCCATCAAAGTAGAATTACTAGAAAATAACGTGTTACAATTGAACAATCATTTTATGTTAACGTATTTTCTTGATGGAAAATTATACGATAAAAATTTCACTTTTGATGCGAATACAATCTCTGATGAAAACACTACAACCTTAGAGAAAATCAAAAGAGTTGGTGTTATTGGAAAATAACTCAAATTAAAACTTTACTGCAGATTCTTAGATTTGAATAATCTTTGAATCTGCTGTTTTTTATGCCTAATATTTACATTTTTTTTGCTCATAAAATTGTTTTTTTGATTTAGTTTGTTGAAATTTACTCAACCAACATTTAAAAAAATGAGAAAAGCACTTTTACTTCTTTTATTCCCCGCATTATTATTTTCTCAAAATTTCCAACAGCACGTCAACCCATTTATTGGAACTGGCGGACATGGACATACTTTTCCCGGAGCAACAGTTCCTTATGGAATGGTGCAATTATCTCCAGATACAAGAATTGATGGTAGTTGGGACGGTTGTGGCGGCTATCATTATGACGATTCTACTATTTACGGATTTTCGCATACGCATTTAAATGGAACAGGAGTTTCCGATTTTGGTGACATCATGCTAATGCCAAACATGGGCGAACCTTCTTTTGATAATAAAGTGTATTCTTCAACATTTTCTCACGCTAATGAAAAAGCTTCCGCTGGATTTTATTCTGTGAAATTAGACAATCATAACATTGATGTGCGTTTAACATCTTCAACTCGAGTTGGTTTTCACGAATATACTTTTAATAACGCTGGAAATGCTAATATTATCTTAGACTTAAATCATAGAGATAAATTATTATATGGTGAAGTTCGAATTGTAAATCCAACAACTATAGAAATTCTAAGAAGAAGTGAAGCTTGGGCAAGAGATCAATATGTGTTTGCTAGAATTGAGTTCAGTTATCCAATAAAAATCGCGCAAGTAAAATCTAATGGAAAAACTAAAACAAACACATACACTGGAACAGAATTAAAAGTAGCTTTTTCGAAACAAGTCAAAAAAGGAGAAAAAATTCTAGTCAAAGTTTCTCTTTCATCAACCAGTTATGAAGGGGCAAAATTAAACAGTTCAGAAATTTCACATTGGGATTTCGAAAAAGCAAAAACGGCGGCGCAAGCACTATGGAACAAAGAATTAGCTAAAATCGAGATAACAGAAACGAACAAAGATAAATTAGCCATTTTCTACACGGCTTTATATCACACCATGATGCAACCCAACATTGCTGAAGATTTAGATGGAAAATATCGGGGTCGTGATAACCAAATTCATATAGCAGATACGTTTGATTATTACACGGTTTTTTCTCTTTGGGATACCTTTAGAGCCGCTCACCCACTCTACACTTTAATCGATAAAAAACGAACTTCCGATTATATCAACACGTTCATAGCGCAATACGAACAAGGTGGCAGATTACCCGTTTGGGAATTAGCGTCCAACGAAACAGATTGTATGATTGGCTATCATTCCGTTTCAGTGATTGCCGATGCGATGGCAAAAGGGATTACAGGTTTCGATTACGAAAAAGCGTTTCAAGCGAGTAAAGCTTCAGCTATGCGCGATGTTTTAGGCTTAGAAGCATACAAAAAAAAGGGATTTATAGCCATTGATGACGATCACGAAAGTGTTTCAAAAACAGTTGAATATGCTTACGACGATTGGTGTATTGCACAAATGGCACTAATTTTAAACCATAAAGAAGATTATGACTATTTCATGAAACGTTCACAAAACTGGAAAAATATTTTCGATAATGAAACAGGTTTTATGAGACCGAAGAAAAACGGTGGTTGGGACAAACCTTTCGATCCAAGAGAAGTAAATAATAATTTCACAGAAGGAAATAGTTGGCAGTATTCCTTTTTTGTACCACAAGATATTCCAGGAATGATTGAGGCCTATGGTGGACCAAAAAATTTTGAAGCCAAATTAGACGAAATGTTCAATAGTGAAAGTAAAACTACAGGTCGTGAACAAGTAGATGTTACCGGTTTAATCGGACAATATGCACACGGAAATGAACCCAGTCACCACATGGCCTATTTGTATAATTACGTTGGTAAACCAGAAAAAACCAAAGAAAAAGTACATTTCATTTTAAATGAATTTTATAAAAACACACCAGACGGTTTAATTGGAAATGAAGATTGCGGACAAATGAGTGCTTGGTATGTGTTAAGTTCAATCGGTTTATATCATGTAACTCCAGGAGAAATTGGTTGGGATTATGTAAAGCCAATTTTTAAAGAAGTTAAACTGAATTTAGAAGATAAAAAAGAAAGAATTTTAAATGAAAAAACTTCAAAATCACGATATGAATATTTAGATACTGAAGTAGAACAATATACTTTAGAAGGAGAAGTTGATGTTGCTTCAGCTGAAGAAATTTTTATTAAACAAATAGTTCCTGTTCCAACAATTCAAGCAGAAAGTATTGTTTTCAAAGACAAAATGAAGGTAGAAATTCATTCACAAAATCCTACAGATAAGATATTTTTTATTATTAGCAATGCTAACGATTACATGGCTAAAAAAGTTTACATTCCGTATACAGAACCTTTTTATATCCTTGAAACCTCAACAATTTCGACTTACACCACAAACTCGGATGGTAAAAGCAATATTATTTCTGCAACGTATTACAAAAAACCAAACAATTACACCATCAAAATCAAATCGAAATATAACCCGCAGTATCACGCTGGCGGTCCAGAAGCCTTAATTGATGGTATTTTTGGAACCGAAAATTGGAGAAAAGGCGAATGGCAAGGCTACCAAAGTCAAGATTTTGAAGCCGTAATTGATTTACAAGAAAATAAAGAAATTTCAACCTTTAGTGCTAACTTTTTACAAGACAGTCGCTCTTGGATTTTAATGCCAACGGAATTAGAATTTTTAGTATCATCCGACAATATTCATTTCACATCTACTGGTTCATTAAAAATTAATGATGTAAATCCAAAAGAAAACGAAACTATTATCAAAAACTATGGAATCAATTTAGATAAAACGAAAACTACAAGATATGTAAAAGTAATTGCGAAAAACTTCGGTAAATTACCAGAAGGCCATCAAGGTTTTGGCGGTAATGCATTTATATTTATTGATGAGATTACGGTGAAATAAATTCATATATGAAAATCAAAACACACTTTATCGCCTTAATTATTGTTAGCATAGGATTATTGACAGCTTGCTCTGTCAAAAATAATAACTATCAACTTACCAAAAACTACAAACCTGATGATGTTGAATTATATCAAACAATTGTAGCTTTAGATAGTGCCTTTTTTCATTCGTATAATACTTGTGAAAGCAACTTGGAAACGTATGCAGCATTTTATGATGAAAATATAGAATTTTATCACGATAATGGTGGTTTTATAAATTCGAAAATAGATTTGGTAGAAGGCACAAAAAATAATATCTGCGGAAAAGTTACACGAAAATTAGTAAAAGGAAGCATTGAAGTGTATCCAATAAAAGACTTCGGTGCAATTGAAATAGGATTACACACATTTCATAATAAAGAAGAACCGAACAGCGTTTCAAAAGTAGGAAGATTTACAATAATTTGGAAAAAAACAAATTCCGATTGGAAAATTGTGAAAGTGATAAGCTTGCATTAAAGATTACACCAATTCCTTAAAACCTTTCGGAGTTACATTGGTGTATTTTTTAAAAACTTTAGTGAAATAGGAATAATTTTCAAAACCTAATTCGTTCGCCACTTCACTAATCGTCATTTTATTGGCTGATAATAAACGTTTACTTTCTAAAATAATTGTGCTGTAAATGAATTCAGTAAGCGTACAATCTAATACATTTTTACAAATTCGATTTAAATGTTTCAAACTCATATTCATTTTATCGGCATAGAAAGAAGGTAATTTTTCAGTTTTAAAATTTTGACTTATTAATTGTTCTAATTTCTTAATTTTCAAATTGTAGGGATGCAAATTATGTTGTTGAAACGATTCATAAATTCTAGCTAATTCTATGTGAATACAATCTAAAAGATTTAATAATTTATCTATTTTCTTATATTCATTTCTGTTATTTTCCGCTAACAATAAATTAAAAAAAGTAGAAATTTCTTGAGTTTGAGAGGCATTCAAAAGCATTTCTGGCGAATTTTTTAAATCTCGATAAAACGAATAATCGTCAATTTTCTTGTTACCAAAATATACATTGTACACTTCTTGCGAATAAAATGCAATATAACCATCAATATCATCTGAAAGTTGCCAACTATGCACTTGTCCTGGTTTCAATACAAATAAAGAATTCGGTTGAATTGGATATGTATCAAAGTCGACCGTATGAAATCCGGAACCTTTTGTAAAAAGCACTAATACATAGAAAGAATGACTGTGAGATTTTTCAATAAAATCGTGCGTAATTACGTGTGATTTGAAATCATTAAAATATAAATCGTTAGCAGTAGCATGACAATTGAATTTCTTAATTTGATAAACAGGTAATTTTTCCATCTTACAAAATGTCTTTATAGTGTCATTTTAAGCGAATATAAGAAACTTTTCGCATATAAATATGTCTTAATTTTACCTAAAAATAATTGATTATGTTACAAACTATCAAACACATATTGAATAATGATTGTCCCAATTGTTATACTGGAAAAGTTTTTAGAGATAAAAGTTTTTTCTTTAGCATTGGTTTTCCAAAAATGAATGAATATTGTAGTCATTGCCACACCAAATTTGAAAAAGAACCTGGTTATTTCTTTGGTTCTATGTTTGTAAGTTATGCTTTAGGTGTTGGTGAAGCCATTCTAACCTATGTTATTTCACACCAATTTTTTGAAGAAAACTTCGATTTAAGAATGATTCCAATTATTGCCACAGTTATTATTTTATTATCTTCATTCAACCTTCGATTATCAAGAATGATTTGGATTTACATGTTCAAAAACTATTCGAATTAATTTCTCAAATATTTACATCTTTAGATTTTATGGAAATTTCCGTCAGTTCTAGTGTTCCATTGAAGCATGAATTGAAGGTATCTAGAACTAGTAAAATTATAGATTCTCGATACATTTTTTATTACGTTTCACTGCACAAAAAACACTCGAACTGACGTTGCAAATAAATTCACGGTGTTAAAATTTTATACAAATCAATCGAAAAAAAATATATTTTTATTGTTTTTCAATAAATTTTTATTGATATTTGCTTCATCAATTTTTAATCTTTAAAATTATGGAAATTAAAATTAGTTCGAAGCAAATGCTATTAGTGTTAAGAATCTTATGTTGGATTATCTTTATTGGACTTTGTATTGAAGCAGGCGGAATTCTATTCAATCTCTTTTATACTTTATTCTATAATCCAATTGGAGCAAGATTTTTCTGGAATCAAATTGATTTTTCAGCTTTGTATCAGTATGACAAAGGTCATTTTATTGTAGTAACTGGACTTATGAGTATCGTTGCGATATTGAAAGCGATTATGTTTTACTTAATTATTAGAATTATTGAAAACAAAAACCTTTCCATCACTTCTCCCTTTAATCATTCTGTAAGAAAATTTATTTTATTAGAAGCATGTATCGCTTTTGGTATCGGTTTTTTTTCCAATTATGGTTTGAATTATACCGAATGGTTAGCGAATCAAAACATAAAAATGCCTTCTATTCATGTATTAAAAGTAGCAGGCGGTGATGTTTGGTTATTTATGGGTGTGATTTTATTTGTAATTGCCTTTATTTTCAAAAGAGGTATTGAATTACAAGAAGAACTTGATTTAACTGTTTAAGATATGGCAATAGTAGTAAATTTAGATGTGATGATGGCCAAACGAAAAATGTCGTTAAATGAACTTTCAGAAAAAGTTGATTTGACATTAGCGAATTTATCCATCTTAAAAACAGGAAAAGCAAAAGCTATTCGATTTAGTACTTTGGAAGCAATTTGTAAAGTATTAGATTGTCAGCCCGGAGATATTTTGGAGTATTCGGA
>CAZULO010000112.1:0-10197 GCA_964621245.1 uncultured Flavobacterium sp. | reverse complement strand
TAAATTATTTTTAATTGTAAGAAAAAAGAAACATCAGAAATTTGAAAAGGAACTAGTTTTTTTGTTCAAGATATGATTTCTTGGGCAAAAGATATTTACTTTAAGAGTTTGGAATTTTGAACTTTGGTTGGATAGTTTGTCTTATTTCGACATTCGTTGAACTACTTTTTGTTCAAAAATTGACTTTACATACTTTCTTTGAATTTCTAATTCTTCCTCTTCAAATATTTGGTTAGGCTTATTTTTATATTCCCAGTTACTTAATGAAACTTTTACAGTTTGGGTTGCTTTATTGAAGTCACCCACAATTAGTACTAAATTACCTATTGAGTCATTCAGATTATTTATTTCTGTGTGTTCATCATCATATTTTGTGTCGTTATATTTTGATGATGTTACGTTAAGACCAATACTTTTTAATTCCGACATAAAGTGTTCACGAGAATAATGCTTAATGTGATAAATGGCCGTTTTATCTTCAAAACTTGTATTAGATTTAGGTCGGCTTGTAGCTACAAAAGCAAATATACAGATGATTAAAGGAATAAAAGGAGTAATTTGAATTGTCCTTATTTTATCTTTTACAGTTTCCATATGATAAGCTAATGGTAAAACTGTTAAGGCAAGTAAGTCTGTATAATCTACAGTTCTGTAAATAGTCCAAAGTCCTGAATTATTCCAAGAATTAATTAAGTCTTGACTATAAATGGATTTCCAGTAGGCGAATGCCATAGCTGTGAAGATGAAGATGTTGTTTTTGTATTTTGGGAACCCAGCAGTCCAAAATAGCGAGAAGACAAAGAGTCCGGCAAAATCAGATAATTTTCCAGTAAACCAATTTCCATAAACTTCTTTTAAAATGAAATCGTTTAATAACAGAGTAAGTAGCCCCAATAAGAACCCAAACGATGTGAGTAGTTTTATGTTTGGTATAAGGGTGAAAAAGGTGTTGTGTTGTTTTTTCACTTACAAAGGGTATTAGTTATGGAATATTTTCTTTTGTTAAAGATATGATTTCTTAGGAGAAGGGAAGGGGGGATTTGTTGTTAAATTTGTAATCTTGCTAAATGTTTGTTAGCAGCTGGTGTATTTTTTTATCGTTCTGGTCTTATTAAAAAATCAGCACTTTTTTTATCTCCTCAAATTTTTTAACTTCTATTTTACCCTTTGTCGGGATCATATTTTGCCAAACCCAATTATAATGTTCAATTACTTTTTCAGCTTTTAAGTGTGGTCTTTCCCCGGTTGTATGAGCATCTTCAACCACAATTATATTATAATCTTTAGTTAAAGCTGACTGTATTGTTGATTCAACACAAAAGTCAGTTGCGCAACCTGTGATAAATAATTCATTTATATTTAGTTCGGTTAGTTTTGATTGGAGTATAGAATTGTAAAATACATCATTAGCGTACTTGTTTATGGAAATATCGGTTGGATGTACTTTTAAATCATCTAATAATTCCCATTCAGTTGTGTTTGGTTTGAATTCCCCCATTTCTGTACCGTCATGTTGAATGAAAATAACAGGTAAGTTAGATTCTCTAAATATTTCAGCAAGAGAATTAATTCGATTTACAATTCCATTTGTGTCAAATCGGGGCGTTTTAGGCGTGAATGAACCTTTTTGCATATCGATTATCAATAGAGCTTTTTTATTTTTCATATCATTCAAAATTTTCGTTATTGTTTTTTTGTAAATATAATATTTTCTATTAGCTGCTTTTATATCGACGCAATTTTTGACACTTGCTGCTAACGTTCCCACGTTTGGCGTCAGTTGCGAACTAAGGAACTATTTTTTTCTATCAAAGATAAAATTTCTTGCGAGAAGTAAATTTGTATTTACTCAAAATTTGTAATCTTGCTAAAGGCCTGTTAGCGAATGTTTTTATTTTTTAAAGTATATGTTTTTCAGAAATTCAATTTTTTCAGTTCTGCTTTTCGGCTTTTTTTTATTCTCGTCGGATAAACTTATTCCAATTAATTTGTTATTTCTTATTCCGCTAAAAATGAAACTTTCAATATTTTTATCTATAATTTTTAATCTCCAAATTATATATTTTTCTTGTTCGTTTGTTTCAATTTTTTCAATTTCTACATTTTTATCATCTTTTGCCCAAAATTCGGTTTCCCAGATGTAGAATTTATTTAAAAATTCAAATTCAGATAATTCTTTGTTGTAAAATTCAAAATTTTCTGGTTTTCTAACATTTATAAGCAATGTGAATTTTAACTTTTCATTTGCAAAACCCCATTGAGCAGAATTCTCAATTTTTCCAATATGTTTCCATTTTCCTGGTAATTCAAACAATTCGTTATTTATTAAAAATGGTGATTTAGATTGTCCAAAAGATAAATTTGAAAAGATAAATATCGTAAAGATTATTTTTAAAAGTTTTAATTTCATAACGTTATATTCAATGTTTCAATTTCTATTTTTTTAATATTTCTTATACGCAATTTTCGTCCCAAAATCCGCTAACGTTTTGCAGCTTGCAGAAATGGCGGATTAAGGAAGCCTAAACTTTCGTTTTTGTACTGACGTTACAAGTACAATACAAACTTTATATTAAGCCAAAACCAGTAATCTTGCAAAACGCTTGTTGGCGGTAGTTATAATTTAGATTTCAGGTATTCTATTTAGTCCTTCAGGATAAAGTTTTCTAACGTAATATAATTCAGTGAAGATTTTACAAAAATGAATTATGCTTTTAAATTCATGAGTTAAAAGATTTATTGTAATGTTTTCATAAGGTAATGGTGTAATATTAAAATATTTTTGCTCTAATATTTCTTCATCCTCGTCAAAATAATCCCAAGTAAAAATACATAAATCTTCTGTTCCAAGTTTTTCATTTCTGATAAGCCACCCTTTTAATTCATTTTCACTATCCTTTATTTTTTCATATAGATTTAATTCAGATTCTGTTATTGACGCAAATTTTATTAAATTAGTGAAATAACTTATGCTATTATATAACTTGCAAAAGTCATTATAATAGTCATTTATTAAGTTTTTTAATTTACTTGATGTTGGTAAATCACCATTTCTATTAATTTTATTAAATTTTTTTTGGTTAAATTCATCAAATAATTTTTTGTTTAGAGTTATCCAAGTTGTTAGTTCTTGAATGTTGTAGATTGATTTATCTTTAAAAAAAATAAGTGATTTAATTAAATCAGAAGTTTCATTTTGCATATTACATTAAATAGGTTTAGTCAATATTCCAATAGTTTTCTGGGTCGCCTTCAAAAGCACTATCAATAGTGTTATCGTCAAAACCATATGCACCATTATATTTTGTAAATCTTGATGAATTATCTTCTCTATCAAAATCATCATCATCGTCATCCCCGTCATATTCTTTGAATATTCCTGTTATATAATACTCAATGTAATGGTTTTTGTCGAGTTTTGTTACAACGTTAAATTCTAAATTATTATTGGCTTTTAACGAGTTAAGTAATTCTTGTGTAATGTATAATCTTTTACAAGAAATTTTATCATAATATCTCAAGTAATTGTTTCTAAATTCCCAATTTATATTTGGATTTTCGTCATTCCCAATATCTAATATATTGATGTTTATTAGATTTTTAAAAATCTCAATATTACCTTTTCGAACATCATTCAAATAAAAAATTTCATTTTCAGAATTTTCTTTTTGATAACGAAAAGGTGTTTTGAAATAACTAAACTCGTTATTTTCTGCCCAACCTTCATAATCTGTACTATCTATTCCGATCGAAGTGTCATCATATGGATATGATGTAGAATGAGACCAAGACATACTTGCAGATATAATTTCATTTTCTTGAATTTTAGAAAAATATTCAAAAACTTGTTCACTAAAATTTGGAAAATAGCTTTTATTAATTCGGATATTTTTTTCTTCAAAATTTTTAATCCTACATAACATTTTAAATTCATCAATATTTATGCAAACTAAAAATTTGGTTAATAACTCTTTGTCGTTAGTAATGATTAATAAATCTCTATTGTCAAAATATTCATTAACGTTTTTTTTAATTATTTCTAAAATTTCTTCTTTAGAAAATACTTTTTCTAAATGAAAGTCATCATTATCATATTCATGGCGATAATGTCTATTTTCGATTATAATAAAATATGTTTCAATATTCATAATTTTTCGTTTTTTGAGATAATTACCGACAACGTTCCGGCTCTTGGCAAGTTAGCGAACTTCGGAACTATTTATTTTTCTTTCAAAGATAAAATATCTTGAAAGAAATGTGAATTTACTACAAAATTTGAATCTTGTTAAACGTGTTTTAGTGGGTGGCTTTTTTCATTTTTAATATATTTTTGTTAACAGAATTATTCCGTAAATCCAAAAATTATATAAAATTGAATATGCAAATCCATAAAATAAACTCAGTTCAAAATTCCCACTACATTTAGCAGATTTTTTAAAAATCAATCTTAAAGCTCTAAAAAATATCCAATACAACATTCCTAAAAAGACTAAAATGGAAAACCAAATAATCGTTCCTAAAGCATAAAATAAAAAACTTAAAACTATTGTGACAATAATCCATAAAATTATGCTAATAACTATTCCTCCGATATCTTCAGCAATATCAGCTCCAATTTCCAAACCATTATAATCTGTAGGCGTTAAATCTTTTAAGAAGTCTAATTTTTTGGAGTTTATTTTATCGGTTATTTTTCCAACATTGTCTTTCAGTTTCGTTCCATTAAATAAACTAATTGAAATAAAGAGAAAAAACGCTATTGAAATAATAGAAGTTGAGATCAATGAGTTTTCAATAACTGTTTTGTGTTTTCCAATTCCATAAAACCATACGCTAAATATTGTAATCGCAATTACAAGCATTGAGATTATGAATATGTTTCTTGTATTTATTACTGTTCTTTTCTTTGACATTTTCATATTTTACCGCAATTTTGGTAGTCTGTCCGCTAATTTTCCGTGGCTATAAGTAGTTTGGGACTAAATTAAGCTCTATAACCCCAATTTCTTAAAACCACTGTTGACATATGTTTTTTTTATTTAGTAATTATGACTTTGAATGTTTGATTTCCAATTTCTGTTTCAACAGTAATCAAATAAATTCCTGAATTTTGGATATTAAAATTTGATTCAGTTAAATTTGGGTAAAATTCATTAATTCTTTGCCCCAAAATATCACTGATAGTAATTTTATTAATTAAATCTTTAGATAAAATATTGATTTGTCCATTACTTGGATTTGGAAAAATTTTGCAATCTTTTGTTCGAATAAAGCTTGAATTTGATAATAGTGGAATACAATTATCTTCAAAAGTTTGTATATTGCTTTGTTCCGCATTTACTAATGATGGAGTTAAAAGAGTTAAAGGATTAGTTATAAGTGTGGCTGGAGATAGAGTGGCTGGGTTGGTGATAAAATTAAAAGTTATATCTTCTTTATTACAAGTTGTATTTCCATTATTTTCAGTATTGAAAACATATGGGTTACTTTCTGTCATTGAATAACTAAAAGCTGAATAATACCAATCATTAGTTGTTTTTTGATACAATTCACTTATTGAAAATGCATTACTGTATTTATTCGCCCAAATGGAATTTCCATCACTGTCAATTTTCATAATCACATTTCTAGGTACATAATTTTCATAAATTATTCCTGTTACAACAATCTCATTACTAGAAATCTCTTTTAAACTACTAATTGATGTATTAAAATTATTTATAGTTTTTGACCAAACCAGATTGCCATCTGAAGTGATTCTCACTAATGCAAAAGTTTCTTTATTTACACTATAATTATTGTAACTACCTCCAATTAATAAATCACCATTATTTAATACTATTGAAGAATTAATGTTATAAAAATAGTAATTGTTGAAGCTAAAATTTTTGCACCAAATTAAAGTGTTTGAAGAACTGAATTTTGCAATATATCTAGAAGTTAAATTTTTTATCATTACATAATAGTTTCCAGATATTTCTTTACAAATATTCTCTATACCACCATTATTAACAGATGGAATTGACAAAGAAATTCCTTGTATATAATTCCCATCTAAATCAAAGTCCAATATTACTGGCTTTGAAGTACTATTGAATTGTCCAAAATTAATTTCTTTAGTACCTGCTAACTTTATTGTACTCAGATCTTTTAATGTTGCGTCTTGAATTGAAATTTTATTTGGGTATGTTTCATATTCAAATTTCCGCCAAATTGTTTGACCATTTGAATCAAATTTTTCAAGATTAAAAGATAATGAATTTAAGGAAAATCCATTTTCAAATAAAATTGTTGAACCATCAACAAATGTAAAAGTTTTTTTGCCATTTGATCCCCACAATTCTTTTTTCCATAATGGTAAAAAAGATGCATCGGTTTTTATTATTTCTGAAAAAATAGTACCTCCATGAATATTTGGATAACCATAACTATAATTTAAAATATAGCCTCCATCAGAAGTTTGAACAATTGGAGCACAATTACCTAAATTATATACTTGGGTAGATTGTGCTATTGGAAATTTTCTAGTAAATGTTTGACTGATTACAATTGTTGAAAATGAAAGTAAAGTTAAAAGTATTTTTGTTTTCATCTTTTTTTTAGGTTTTTTCAGTTAAAATATCTGCCAACTGGCCGTGGCTTACTGAATTGGGAACTTCTTAAATTGTTTATTAGTAGCTAAGATAAAATTTCTTGCGATAAATAAACTTGAATTTACTATAAAATTTGAATCTTGTTAAACGCCTGTTAGGCAATAGTGTTTTTAATTCATTATTAATTTCGATGAGGTTGTTTCGGAATTTTCAAAATTTAATTTCACCAAATAAATTCCTTTTTTTAAATTTGACACATCAATTTTCATAGCAGATAAATTTGAAACATTTACATAATAAACACGATTTCCTAAAGTATTATAAAACTCAATATGTTTCACTTTATTAGAACCATTAGATTTAATATATAAAAAATCCGATGCTGGGTTTGGATATAGTACTATTTCTTTTTCTATAGCTGTATTTCCTAGTGTTTTATATTGGTAAATATCTGAATAAATTAAATTCCCATTATGAGTGGCCACTAATCGGTAAAAATATGTTTGATTTTCCAAAGGATTGCTTATTAAACCCGTTATCAAATTAGTATTCAAATCATAAACTAAATTTGGTGTTCCCGATATTGATAAACCCAAACTGCTTGTTACTCCATATTCGAAATGAATATCTGTTAAATATGCTCCATAACTATTAACTAAGCCTTTTAATTCTATTGCATTTTCAGTTTCTTTTGTTGTTCCGCTAGCGAGTATAATATTTCCTGAAAAATTAAAAACCCTTTCATTACTATAAATTATTTCTCCATTATGTTTGGCCTTCAATCTGTAGTAGTAATTTAAATTAGTATCAAGATTAGAAATTGTTGCGCTAACATAGTTAGAACTATTGGCGTTAATTTGTGAAAGATTGGTTAAAATATTGTTATCATAATTTAGAGTTCCATACTCAAATACGATATCTGTTATATCTTTATTATAGGATGTTAAATATGCTGATAATGTAACATTATTTCCATTAATATTTAGATTATAAAGGTTTATATTATACTCGGGATAAGTTGTAAAGGACATGACATTACCGAATATTACTTGTCCTTGATGAGTTCCTTTTATTCTATAAAAGTATTGTGTTTGAGGTTCTAAATTTAGTAAACTTGCCGTAATATTTCCTGTTGTATTTCCTAAAACAAATGTTTGTGTACCAATTGATGTACTATTAAGAGCATTAGAACTTGTACCATATTGAAACTCTACATTTGTAATGTCATACCCATTAGAAACAATAGTGCCCGAAATTTGTGCAGTAGTTGATGTGTAATTGTTAGTAAAATTTGTTGTTATACTATAATCTGGTAGTGTTGTGAAACTTAAAATTTGGCTAGAATTAATGTTTGAATTTACTAACGCAGTTAATTTATAATAATAAGTAGTATTAGATTGCAAGTTTATTAAACTAACTGAAAGATTTGAAGAATCATTTGCAGCAATAGTATTAGGTATTGTTGAAATACTATTGTTGAAAGAGTTATCTAAACTATATTCAAATTTAATGTTTGAAATAGGTTGTCCATTAGAAGTGGCATTACCAGTTAAACTTGCACTTGAATTAGTAACATTTTCTACGGGATTAACATTCAAAACTATGGGTTCATATGTTACAGTACTTTTATAAATTTTACCATTTGTGCCAGCAGTGTATATTTTGTCGTTAATAATTTCAATTGAGTTTATTGCATATTGTTGAGTAATATTTAGCCAATTTAATCCTCCGTTTTCTGTTTTATAAAGCCTTCCTTCTTCATCAGCTATATAACCGACATTCTTAGTGTAAAAATTAACTTCTGTATACCAATCATATGGGATGTTAAGTTCTTCCCAATTAGTACCGCCATTGTTGGTTTTATAAATTAATCCTTGGTCCCCAACAAAATACCCATTGTTTTCATCTATAAAATCAAAAGCATTAATTTGTTTATCTACTTCAATACTTATATTCCAAGTATTACCACCGTCAATAGTTTTATACATTCTTCCATTAGAATACCCAATTAGATTTGCATATCCTATATCATTATTTATGAATTGTATTTGGCCAAATCTTTGATTTAAAACTTGTGTCCATGTTAAACCACCATTTGTGGTCTTCATTACTTTTCTTTGATTGAAACCTCCAGAAACAAAACCAATGTTTTCATTTATAAAAAAAACTGAATTTAATCCTTCGTCAACATTAGCATTTAATTGACTCCATGTAATTCCGCCATCTGTAGTTTTAAATACATCTCCAGAGATACCGCTTGATCCACCGCCAATAGAATATCCAATATTTTCATTAACAAAATAAGATCCATTACAAAAATTAAAATGGTTTACACTAGATACATAAGACCAATTATCCCCAGAATCGGTGGTTTTGTAATAATTATTTCTCGTTCTAGCAAAACCTACACCATTATCAAAGAGTTTAATATCATTAAAATTATCATAAGTTACAGAATGTTGCGTCCAAGTAGCTCCTCCATTTATTGTTTTTATTATTCGTCCTCTAGCACCAGTTGCAAATCCAATATTACTGTCTTGAAAATAAATTCCATACATGGAAGTATTGTATATGAACCCATTCTGAAAAAATATTTGATCCCATGTAATTCCACCATTTGTTGTTTTATAGGTGGCGCCATGATCACCTGTGGCAAAGCCATTATTTTCGTCTAAAAAATGAAAATCATATATAGCCTCGTTGGTTCCTGAAATTTGTATCCAAGTTTCGCCACCATCTGTAGTTTTATACAAAATATTAGAAGTTCGTGATGAATAACCTACGTTTTCATTAACAAAATGTACTGTAAAAAAATCAGTTAATGATGTACTTGAATTTTGTGTTACATACCAATTTACTCCACCATCAATTGTTTTTAAAATCATTCCGTCGTTGCAAAAGGTATGACCTACTAGTGAGCTAGTAAAAGCTGTTTTAACAACTGTGACATTTGGAATTGTAAAACTTTGCCACGTTAATCCACCATTGTTAGATTTGATAATACTATTGGAACTAGATAAAATAATAATGTTGTTATCAATAATATTTACCGTATTAAATGAAGAAGTATCGAAACCAGTGTTTATTTGACTCCAATTTACCCCACTATCCTCTGTTTTTAATACATAACCATTATTTCCAACAATAAATCCAATTGATTGATGAAAACTAATATCATTCCCACTAGATATGTTTTGCTTTTTTAACCATGTCACACCAGAATCAATTGTTTCAAGTAACTCATTAGATGTTATAATATAACCTACATTACTGGAAACAAATTCAATATTTTTTCCGGTATTTGATGTAGGTTTTGGGTTTAATAAGTCCCAGTTTGTTTGAGAGTGAATTTTATTTATGGATGCAACAAAACAAAATAAGATAAGTAGATTTTTTTTCATTTCAATTTTTAATTAATTTTATTCGACATGTTGCCCAACGTTATGATGCTTGGCAAGGTTGCGAACTTCGGAACTGATTATTTACTATCAAAGATAAAATTTCTTGCGAGAAGTAAACGTGAATTTACTTCAAAATTCGCAATCTTGCCAAACGCCTGTTGTGCGTTAACTATTTATTTTTTTCTTTATCAATTTGTCAAATT
>CAZULO010000111.1:4723-10225 GCA_964621245.1 uncultured Flavobacterium sp. | reverse complement strand
CATGAATGGTGAAGAATGTCATAACGAATGGGAAATTACGTTTGAAGAAATTCACAGAAATGGAGCCATCGCTTTTGCTATTTTTAACTATTACAGATTCACAGGTGATTACAGCTATATTCCAGAAAAAGGCTTAGAAGTTTTAATCGGAATTGCTCGTTTTTGGCACCAAAGAGCTACGTTTTCTTCAAGCAAAAATCAGTTTGTAATTTTAGGCGTAACTGGTCCGAATGAATATGAAAATAATGTGAATAATAACTGGTATACGAATTACATCGCCAAATGGTGTATCAATTATGCATATACTCAAATTGAAAAAGTAAAATCGGAATATACTGCTGATTACGAAAGAATAATGAGCAAAGTCAATTTAAATGATACTGAATTACTATCGTGGAAGAATACGGCTGATAATATGTATTTTCCTTTTTCGGAAGAATTGGGTGTGTTTTTACAACAAGATGGTTTCTTAGATAAAGAATTAGTAAAAGTATCCGATTTAGATCCGTCGCAACGACCAATCAATCAGAAATGGAGTTGGGATAGAATTTTACGTTCGCCATACATCAAACAAGCCGATACCTTGCAAGGTTTTTATTTCTTTGAAGATGATTTCACCAAAGAACAACTAGAAAAACATTTCGATTTTTATGAACCTTTTACCGTGCATGAAAGTTCGCTTTCGCCTTGCGTGCACTCGATTCAGGCTGCCGCTTTAGGTAGAATGGAACAAGCCTACACGTTTTATTTAAGAACATCTCGTTTAGATTTAGACGATTACAACAAAGAAGTACACGAAGGTTTACACATCACTTCCATGGCCGGAACTTGGATGAGTATTGTAGAAGGTTTCGGAGGCATGCGCGTAAAAAATAACCAATTGCATTTTGAACCAAGAATCCCAGAACAATGGAAAGGTTATTCGTTTAAGGTAAATTTTAGAAATGCAATTGTTAAAGTAGCTGTTAACCACGAGGAAACAAAAGTTGAAGTAGAAGGCAATCAAGAAGTGGAAGTCATCATTAATGGTGCTTCGCAATTCGTAAAAAATTAATATAATGAAAAAATTTGTATCAGTTATCCTTGTTTTATTGTCTGTATTAGGCGTTTCAGCACAAGAATTTCAATCGCCTAACGGAGCTTTCAAAATGTCGTTTTCTTTAGGAAATGATGGTACACCTATGTATCAACTTTTTCTAAATAATAAAGAAGTTATTAAAAAAAGTAAACTGGGTTTAGAATTACAAAAAGATAAAAAATCCTTACTTAACGATTTTAAAGTTGTAGATACCAAACAAAGTACGTTTAACGAAACTTGGCAAACCGTTTGGGGTGAAGAAACCAAAATTCAAAATCACTACAATGAATTGATGGTGAAACTAAAACAAAATGAAACGGATAGAGAAATCATCGTCCGTTTTCGTTTGTTTGATGAAGGTTTAGGATTTCGATACGAATTTCCAGAGCAAAAAAACTTAATTTATTTCGTAATTAAAGAAGAAAGAACCGAATTTGCCATGACTGGAAATCACACGGCTTTCTGGATTCCAGGTGATTACGATACGCAAGAATACGATTATACAGAAAGTAAATTATCTGAAATTAGAAGCTTGTTCAAAAGTGCGGTTTCGGAAAATGCTTCGCAAAAACAATTTTCTGATACTGGTGTGCAAACGTCTTTAATGATGAAATCAGCAGACGGAATCTATATAAATATTCACGAAGCGGCTCTTATTAATTATTCGTGTATGCATTTGAATTTAGACGATAAAAATTTCGTATTTCAATCGCACTTAACGCCAGATGCTAAAGGAAATAAAGGACATATTCAAGCGCCAAGTGTTTCGCCTTGGAGAACGATTATTGTTAGTAAAGATGCCAGAGAAGTTTTAGCTTCAAGAATGACGCTAAATTTAAACGAACCATGTAAAATTGAAAACACCTCTTGGATTAAACCCGTAAAATATGTTGGAGTTTGGTGGGAAATGATTACTGGCAAAAGCTCTTGGGCTTACACAGAAGATTTTCCAGCCATTCAATTAGGCGTTACCGATTATTCAAAAGCGAAACAAAGTGCCAAACATGCGGCAAATACCAAACACGTTAAAGAATATATCGATTTTGCAGCTCTTCACGGATTTGATGGGGTTTTAGTGGAAGGTTGGAATGAAGGCTGGGAAGACTGGTTCGGACATGAAAAGGATTATGTGTTCGATTTTGTTTCTGCTTATCCCGATTTTGATGTGAAAGGGATTCACGAATATGCGAAATCAAAAGGTATTAAAATGATCATGCATCACGAAACTTCTGGTGCAACAAGAAATTACGAGCGTCATTTAGATAAAGCGTTCCAGTTTATGAAAGACAATGGTTACGACGCAGTTAAAACTGGTTATGTAGGTAATATTTTGCCTTTAGGTGAACATCATTATAGTCAATCCATCTTAAATCATTATCAGTATGTTATTGAAAAAGCGGTAGACTATAAAATAATGGTAAACGCGCACGAAGCGGTTCGACCAACAGGAATTTGCAGAACGTATCCAAACATGATAGGTAATGAAGCCGCTCGTGGTACAGAATTTCAAGCGTTCGGCGGTTCAAAAGCGAATCATACCACCGTTTTACCTTTCACCAGATTAATGGGTGGACCAATGGATTACACACCAGGAATATTCGAAATGGATATTGCTAAATTAAATCCAGGAAATAATTCTCATGTAAATACCACAATTGCGAATCAATTAGGGTTATATGTGGTGATGTATAGTCCACTTCAAATGGCAGCCGATTTACCAGAAAATTACAACCGCTTTTTAGATGCGTTTCAGTTTATTAAAGATGTTCCTGTAGATTGGAGTATTTCAAAATATTTAGAAGCAGAACCAGGTTATTACATTACAACGGCTAGAAAAGATAAAAATTCTAACAATTGGTTCGTTGGAAACGTAAACGGATTAAACAAAAGAACATCAACTATTTCTCTAGACTTTTTAGAAAAAGGTAAAAAATACGAAGCAACTATTTACGCCGATGCCAACGATGCGCATTATAAAACGAATCCGCAAGCGTATAAAATCACAAAGCAAAAAGTTACGAGTAAAACAAAATTACAGCTAACAACTGCTGCTGGCGGTGGTTACGGAATTAGTATTGTTGAGGTGAAATAATTCGTTGGTCAAGCTGAACTTGTTTCAGCTTCTCATTTTAAATGATTTAAGATGCTGAAATGAATTCAGCATGACAAAAAGTAAACTATGAAAAAAATAATTTTCTCACTAATAACGTTATGCTCTTTAGCGTTGTCAGCCCAAATCGATAGAGTAGAACCACCTTTTTGGTACGAAGGCATGAATCACAATCAAGTTCAGATTTTGTTTTATGGTAAAAACATCGCTCAAAATACGGTTTCTGTTTCTAACGGAGTTGTTATTACAGAAGTTCAAAAAACAGAAAATCCCAATTATGTTTTCGTAACGATTGATACAAAAAATGTAGTGGCTCAAGAGTTAATTTTTACCTTCAAAAACGGAAAAAAAGCCTTCACTCAAAACTATTCGATAAAAAAACGTAAAGAAAATTCTCGTAATCGCAAAAGTTTTGACAGTTCAGACATGATGTATTTAATCATGCCAGATCGTTTTGCCAATGGAAACGAAAAAAATGACTCTACGCCAGAGTTACAAGAAAAAGGCAATAGAAATTTACCTGGTGGTCGTCATGGTGGCGACATTCAAGGAATCATCAATAATTTAGAGTATTTAAAATCGTTAGGAGCCACCGCACTTTGGAGTACACCTTTATGTGAAGACAACGACAAAGGCTATTCGTATCATGGTTACGGACAATCAGATGTGTATAAAATTGATGCCCGTTACGGAACAAATGAAGATTATGTTCGTCTTTCTGCCGAAATGAAAAAGAAAAATTTGAAGTTAGTGATGGATTATGTAACCAATCATTGGGGCGCCGAACACTGGATGTTCAAAGATATGCCAACTTATGATTGGTTCCATCAGTTCCCAGGTTACAAACAAAGTAATTACAGAATGACTACACAATACGATACTAACGCGTCTGCAATCGATTCAAAACTTTGTATGGATGGTTGGTTTGTTCCTAGTATGCCCGATTTAAATCAGTCGAATCCTTTGGTGTTGAAGTATCTGACTCAAAACGCCATTTGGTGGATTGAATATGCCGATTTAGATGGTTTCCGTGTAGATACCTATTCGTACAACGACAAAGAAGGAATTTCAAAATGGACAAAAGCGATTACAGACGAATATCCATATTTTAATATTGTTGGAGAAGTTTGGATGCACGATCAAGCGCAAATTTCGTATTGGCAAAAAGACAGTCCGATTGCAAAAATTCAGAGCTATAATTCCTATTTACCAAGTGTGATGGATTTTACCTTACACGATGTATATGGCAATGTTTTTAATGAAGACAATCCAAGTTGGAACGACGGAATGATCAAGTTTTACGAAAATTTTGTGAACGATTTTTTATACGATAATCCAAACAATCTTTTAATTTTTGCTGAAAATCACGATACTGGGCGATTTAATCAGAATTATAAAAACGACATTAGTAAGTATAAAATGGCGATGACAATTTTAGCTACGATGCGAGGCATTCCACAATTGTATTACGGTTCAGAAATTGGAATGGCAGGCGATAAAGGAAAAGGTGATGCCGATATCAGACAAGATTTTCCAGGTGGTTGGAATTCAGATAAAAACAACGCTTTTTCAGCTTCAGGTAGAACCGCAGAACAAGCTAAATATTTCGATTTCACGTCAAAAGTTTTCAATTGGAGAAAATCGAAATCCGTAATTCACAACGGAAAATTAATGCATTATCTTCCAGAAAATAATGTATACGTGTACTTTCGTTATAACGATACCGAAAGTGTAATGGTTGTGGTGAATAACAGTAAAGACAAACAAACTTTAAAATTAGACCGTTTTCAAGAACGTTTAGGCTCGTATACAAACGGAAAAGATGTGATTTCAGAAAAGAATTTCGAGTTGAAATCGGAACTAACTATCGAAGGAAAATCAAGTTTAATTTTAGAATTAAAATAAGTAGATGAAATTTTGGTGTTTCATATTGTTGAGTTGTATGGGTTTTTCTCAAGAAAATATACAAATGATAGATTTGAAAAATTCTGATGATTTTTTAGGACAAATCAAACGTATTGAAAGCTTTCCTTCACAATACATAGAGGCCAGAACAGTTGATGTTTGGTTACCTACAAATTATACAACAACCAAAAAATATCAAGTATTGTACATGCATGATGGACAAATGCTTTTTGATGCGAAAACCACATGGAACAAACAAGAATGGGGTGTCGATGAAAAAATCGATTCCTTAGTTCAAAAAAAGGCGATGAAAGAAGTTATTGTGGTCGCGATTTGGAACATTCCAACACAAAGACATTTGAATTATTTCCCACAAAAAGCCTTAGATTTTCTTTCGGATTCAGATAAA
>CAZULO010000111.1:0-4623 GCA_964621245.1 uncultured Flavobacterium sp. | reverse complement strand
TGTTTGTCAACGCATTGGATTGGCTTAAAAAACATGGAAAATAATCCTATTCCAAGTGCTTTTTTCGCTTATTTGCAACAAAAATTACCCAATCCAAAAACCCATAAAATTTATTTTGATTTCGGAACGGCTACTTTAGATGCGGCTTATGTTCGATATGAAAATGAGGTCAATGCAATTTTAAAAACAAAAGGTTTTGACGCTTCTAATTCCAAAAATTTAAAATTTGAGAACGCAGATCATACCGAAAAATCTTGGAACAACCGTTTAGAAATTCCGCTACAATTTTTATTTGATTAACTATGAAAAAATTCGCAATTTTGGCTTTAGTAGCCTTAACTTTTATAAACTGTAAAACTTCAGAACCATTGGAGTTACAAACTTCAGAATTAGAAAATGCCGTAATTTATGAAGTAAATATCCGTCAGTATTCGCCAGAAGGTTCATTTAATGCGTTTACTAAAGACATTCCAAATTTGAAACAATTGGGAGTAAAAGTCATTTGGATGATGCCTATTTTCCCTATTTCACAAACCAAAAGAAAAGCAACTGGTGGCGATAAGAGTAAATTCGCTTCAGAAATGCCCGTAGCGGAACAACATAAATATTTAGGAAGTTATTATGCGGTTTCCGATTTTAAAAAGGTAAATCCAGAATTCGGTTCGATGGAAGATTTCAGAGAATTAGTAAAAACAGCTCATGTAAATGGCATGTATGTCATTTTAGATTGGGTGCCAAATCACACCGGGTGGGATCATGTTTGGATTAAAGAACATCCTGAATATTATACTAAAAATGAGAAAGGGGAAATTATTGATCCAATTAATCCTGAAACTGGAAAATCTTGGGGTTGGACAGACGTAGCCGATTTGAATTACGACAGTAAAAATCTTAGAAAAGAAATGACTGCCGATATGAAATTTTGGATTCAGAAAGAAGGCATTGATGGTTTTCGTTGTGATGTTGCCGGAAATGTTCCCACCGATTTTTGGCAAAAAGCTATTCCAGAATTACGTAAAGAGAAAAACATCTTTATGTTAGCAGAAGCTTGGGAACCAGCCTTATTAAAAGATAATTTATTTGATATGGCTTATGCTTGGGACGGGCATCATACTAGTAATAAAATCGCGCAAGGCAAAGAAAATGTTTCGGCTTGGGATAACTATATGGTTGAGAAAAGTAAAAAATATGAAGCCAATGATATTTTAATGAATTTCGTAGACAATCACGATGAAAATTCTTGGAACGGAACGATTCAAAGTCGATTGGGAAAAGCGGAAGAAGCAATGACTGCTTTAAGTTATGTCACGCCAGGAATGCCTTTAATTTACAGCGGAAACGAATATGGATTAAAACACAGTTTGAAGTTTTTTGAAAAAGACTCCATTCCGAAAACAAAAGGAAAAGAATGGGAATTGAGAGCAAAATTAGGGCAGTTAAAAAACGAGAACCTTGCTTTAAATGGTGGAAAAAATCCAGCTTCTTTCAATAGAATCAGAACGAATAATGATACTAAAATTTTAGCTTTTGAACGTGTAAAAGAAGGTAAGAAAGTGGTTTATGTAGCTAATCTTTCCTCAACGAATCAAAAAGTTAAGTTGGATTATAATGGGACTTTTACTAATTTTATGACTAATAAAAAAGTAGTATTTTCAAAAGATAAAGAAATTTCTTTACTACCTTGGGAATATTATATCGTAACGAATTAATAAAATGAAAGACTTACCTGCGTTTTTAAAAACAGCAAAATACAAGAAAATTAAATTTAAGTTTTTAAAAACGCAGCATTTACTACTAAAAGTAAAAGTAAATGGAATTGCTGGAAATTTTATTTTAGATACGGGTGCCTCCAATACTTGTATTGGTTTTGATTGTATTGAAAAATATAATCTAACAGCTGTTTTTCATTCGAATTCGGCTGCCAGTGCAAGTTCCACTTCTATGTTTACTAAAATTGCCAAAAAAAATAGGCTCCAAATTGGTTCTTGGAAGCAGCCATCGGCTACTTTAATACTCTTCGATTTATCTCATGTTAATGAAGCCTTATCGCAACAGAAAATTAAACCTGTAGATGGAATTATTGGTGCTGATGTATTATTAAGCGGAAAAGCTATTGTTGATTATCCAAATCAGTATTTGTATTTGCAGTAGTAGCTAACAAACGTTGTTTTTTAAACGAGTAATAAGCAATCAGAGTACTAAAAAGCATCAATATACCTCCTAAAACAAAAGGTGCTCCAGGGAAATGTGCGATTGCATTTTTATTAGTAAAATTGTAAAAGACATTCGACATTAAAGGCGGACCGATAATGGATGTCACACTCATCAAACTGGTTAAAGTTCCTTGTATTTCTCCTTGTTCGTTGGCAGGTACATTTTCTGTAATAACCGATTGTAAAGCCGGACCCGAAATTCCTCCTAAACAATATGGAATTAAAAAGGTAAACATCATCCAACTTTCAGTAGCAATAGCAAATAAAAACATCCCTAAAGTATATAAAACTAGACCGTAAAGAATACTTTTTTCATTTCCAATTTTCGGATTGATATATCGTATCAAACCACCTTGAACAATTCCGACTAGTAAACCAATAATTCCTAACGAAATACCCACCATTTTTTCATCCCATTTGAATTGGTACATCGTAAAGTAACTCCAGTTGCTATGCACCGCGTGTGAGCCAATGTAAACTAAAATAATTGAAATAAATAAGCCGAATATTTTTGGGTATTTTTTTAAATTTAAAATAGCACGGATTGGGTTGGTTTTGCTCCAATCTAATTCTCTTCTATTTTCTTTCGGAAGTGATTCTGGCAATACAAAATACCCATATAAGAAGTTAATAAAACACAAAGCGGCTGCCGCATAAAACGGAACTCTAGCTCCAAATTGTCCTAATAAACCGCCAATTACGGGTCCGATAATAAATCCAATACCAAAAGCGGCACCAATTAATCCGAAGTTTTTGGCTCGGTTTTCTGGTGTGCTGATATCAGCAATATAGGCGGTTGCTGTAGTAATACTAGCACCTGTAATTCCAGCAATAATTCTTCCAATAAATAAAAAAGTAATCGTAGGAGCAAAGGCTAAAAATAAATAATCTAACGAAAATCCTAAAAGTGAAAATAAAATAATTGGTCGGCGCCCATATTTATCACTTAAATTTCCAATTAGTGGCGACAATAAAAATTGAGTAAATGCATAGGCAAATAACAACCAACCTCCAATTTTGGAAGCCTCACTCAAATCACCCTGAATTAATTCTTGAATCAATTTTGGAATTACTGGAATGATAATTCCCCAACCCGTAATATCTATCACTAAGGTTAAAAATATAAATCCGATCGCTGCTTTTTTCTCTTTTCTCTTCATAAAACAAAGTAACAAAAAAAATCCCAAACTCTTTCGAATTTGGGATTTCATATATTGACAAACCTGACAGGTTTCAAAAACCTGTCAGGTTTAATTTTATAACTCCAAAGCTTTCTTAGGATTGTTGTCCATCAATAATTCCATTGGGTTTTCTAAAGCTTCTTTTACCGCTACTAAGAAACCAACAGATTCGCGACCGTCAATAATTCTGTGGTCATAAGATAACGCAACATACATCATAGGGTGAATTTCCACTTTACCATTTACAGCAATTGGACGCTCAATAATGTTGTGCATTCCTAAAATTCCAGATTGCGGTGGATTGATAATAGGCGTAGATAACATACTTCCGAAAACACCTCCGTTTGTAATAGTGAATGTTCCACCAGTCATGTCGTCAACAGTAATTTGTCCGTCTCTTGCACGCAATGCTAAACGTTTGATTTCTGCTTCCACACCACGGAACGTTAATAATTCTGCATTTCTAACCACAGGAACCATTAATCCTTTTGGTCCAGAAACGGCGATTGAAATATCTGCAAAATCAAAAGCCACTTTATGGTCACCATCCATCATCGAATTTACATCTGGATATAATTGCAACGCTCTTGTAACTGCTTTTGTAAAGAAAGACATATATCCTAAACTTACACCATTGTGTTTTGCTTTAAATTCGTCTTTATATTGGTTTCTGATGATATTAATTGGCGTCATGTTCACTTCGTTAAAAGTCGTTAACATAGCTGTTTCGTTTTTAGCGGCTACTAAACGCTCCGCAACTTTTCTGCGTAACATAGAAAGTTTAACTCTTTCTGTAGCACGAGATCCGTTTGTTGGTGTTCCCATTGAAGGCACTGCATTTGCTGCATCTTCAGTAGTAATTCTTCCACCTTTTCCAGTTCCAACGATGTCAGAAGGGCTGATGTTTTTCTCGTCTAATATTTTTCTAGCTGCTGGAGAAGGCGCTCCAGTAGCGTAAGTTTTTTCAGCAACTGGTGCCGCTTTTACTTCTTCTTTTTTTACTTCTGGTGCTTTTTCAACAGCAGGTGCAGCAGTTGCTCCGTCTGGTTTAGCAGCAGCCGTATCAATATGACAAACTACTTGTCCGACAGCTACAGCGTCACCTTCTTCTGCTTTAAGCGTAATAATTCCGCTAGCTTCTGCAGGTAATTCTAAAGTGGCTTTGTCTGAATCCACTTCAGCAATAGCTTGATCTTTTTCAACGTAATCTCCGTCTTTTACTAACCAAG
>CAZULO010000110.1:0-10498 GCA_964621245.1 uncultured Flavobacterium sp. | reverse complement strand
TATGGAAAAAAAGATTTCCATAAGCCGCCACAAGCTCTAGCAAGGAAACGTTAGCGATTATGCCAAAAAGCTACACGGAATAAATAAATCTGCATTTTATTTCCCGTATTGGGAACTTTTTATTATCTTCGTCAAAAATTTGAACGTTGAGAGTAATTGCGAAAAAAATATTGAGAGATTTTTGGGAAAAGCATTCAGGTTGTGAGCAACAACTAAAATCGTGGTTTCAGGAAGCAAGTAATGCGGAATGGAAAAATCCTAATCAAATCAAAAAAGAATATCCAAGCGCAAGTATTCTAAACGATAACAGAATTGTTTTCAACATTAAAGGAAACAATTACAGATTAGTTGTAAAGATAAATTATGATTACCAAATGGTTTGGATTCGATTTATTGGAACGCATGGAGAATATGATAAGATAAACGCAAACGAAATTTAAAAGCTATGGAAATTAAACCTATAAAAACAGATAAAGATTATAATCAAGCTCTCGAAAGACTTGAAACAATTTTTGATGCAAAAAAAGGTTCGCCTGAAGGCGACGAACTTGAAGTCCTTGGAATTTTGGTTGACCAATATGAAAATGAACACTTCCCTATCGGATTACCAGATCCAATTGAAGCAATCAAATTCCGAATGGAACAAATGGGCTATAATCAAACCGATTTAGCCAATATTGTTGGTTTGAAAAGTCGAGCAAGTGAAATACTAAATAAGAAAAGAAAATTAACATTGGAAATGATTCGTCAATTACATGACAGATTGAACATTCCTACTGATGTTTTGATACAAACTTATTAAGAGGCACAATCGCTAACACTTGCTAAAACTTATGGCTAGTTTTTCGGTAAATTGTTCGTTTACTTTTCATAACTTCGCTTGGGCGGTTATGGAAAAAAAGCTTTCCATAAGCCGCCACAAGCTCTAGCAAGGAAACGTTGGCGTAAATAGCAAAAAAATTCACTACAAAATTGGAGAATTGTAACTTTTAAGTTACTTTTGACAAATGAAAGTAAGAGAAGTTATAGCATATAAAAACTATTTTGAAGATTTTCTTCTTGAGCAACCTCAGAAAGTTCAAGACAAAATATTCAAAATTATTGAGGCTATTGAAACCTTGGAAAGAGTTCCTTCAAACTATTTAAAATCTATGGAGGGCACAAACGGACTTTATGAGGCGAGAATTCAATTAGCTTCTAATATTTGGAGAGTTTTCTGCTTCTTCGATAATAATAAACTGGTAATATTACTTAATGGGTTTCAAAAGAAAACTCAAAAAACTCCTCCAGGTGAAATTGAAAAAGCATTGAGATTAATGAAGGATTATTATCACGAAAAAAATAAATAGTTATGGAAACTAAAAGCTGGAAAGAAATTAAAGACAACGTATACGGAGAAAAAGGGTCTCAAAGACGTGACGAACTTGAGAGAGATTTTCAAGGTTTTAAAATAGGGCTCGAACTTAAAAAAGCTCGTGAAAATAAACATTTGACTCAAAGTGAGTTGGGTGGTTTAATTGACAAAAAAAGAGAATACATTTCTCGTATTGAGAATAATGGTAGTAATCTTACTTTGAAAACTCTTTATGAGATTGTTGAAAAAGGTCTTGGAGGGAGAGTTAGTATTCAAATCGAGATATAAAAGCTACTTCCGCCAACAAGGGTTTTGTGCAATAGGGGTTTTCGTGGTTAATTGAAATTTATTACTTTTATCAAGTTTCGGTGACGGTAGACAGTTTCTGGTTTCATAAATCCCCTACTGCCACAAAGCCCCGGAACGTTGGCGGTAATTTGAAAAAAACGAACAAAATGAAACTATTGATATTATCTGGAATTGTAGCATTTATTGCATTTTCTGTTTGGTATGCAAAAAGAAATGGAGCGACAGCGGAATACAAATCTGAACCAAAAAAAATTATGACCGAACAAGACAAACCAATTGACTTTGGTTATAAAATTGTTTGGATTGCTGTAAAAACAGATAATAAATCGGAATTATCAAAAATACTCGGACTTAAGAATTCAAAACCTTCTAATTGGAAAAGTGGAATTGAAAATGCGTATGAAAACAGTGTGTTTATAACGCCACAAATTGGAGAATGGACTTTAGCAGTTGGAATGGGGTTACCACTTGGAGACAGTCAAGAAAGTATAGAAAAACTTGAGAAAATGCTTAACAAATTAAGTTCTGAATTTGGAGAAGCCCAATTTTTCGGAACACACAGAGTTGTGGAGTATCATAACTGGATGAAATCTGTTAATGGAAAAATAGAAAGAATATATTCTTACGTTGGAGAGAGTATGGAAAATATAAAAGTCTATGGAAACCCGACAGAACCTGAAAAAGGACTAAACTTGTTTAATTCACTTTCAGAAGAGGCTAAATCTGATGAATATTTTGACAGAGAAGATTTGGACTTTGCAGACGAAGAACTTGTTATGAAAATTGCAGAAAATTGGAGTATAAATCCAACTATACTGTCTGAACGAACTGATATAAAAAACGAATTAGGAATTTTAGGAAAATAAAAACTACCGCCAACAATGGCTATAAGTAATTGCTTGTTCTCGCCTACTTCTGAAAATCCTCGCGGATTTTCAGTTTGGTGCGTACTTGCAAAGTTAAGTGCCAAATCACGCAACTACTCATAGCCGAGACCGTTGTGTGCAACCCTAAAAAGACGACCGTGCAGACAGAAACAAGCAGACAAAATGAAAAGCCATCGCACATTCAAGCACATTTGCCTGCCCCACACACAGGCGACCGCTTCGCAGGCAAAAGAGCTTGAATTTTGCCAACACACAAGAACATTAAGACACGTGTTTTGCTAACTTTGTAACCTATGACAAATAATATAAATATCGAACCTTTCAACCAAGAACTACCAAGCGAGTTTTCGGACAGGTTAGGTATTTATTACACTCAGCAAGTAACGACTAAACATAAAAAAGACAACGGACAGTTTTTTACACCAACAGAGATTGCCCGACTTATGGCTTCTTATTGCGACTTGACAAAAACTACAATCCGAATTTTAGACCCAGGTTGCGGAACAGCAATTTTGACTTGTGCTTTGATAGAACATTTAGTTGAGACACGAAACGACATAGAACTGATTGATTTGGTTGCTTATGAAACAGACCCAGACTTAATTTCATTTTCGCAAAAGACGTTGACATATTTAAAAAAATGGCTTTTAGGAAAAGGTATTAAATTTCAATATCTACTACACATTCACGACTTCATTTTAGATAATGCAAAAGCATTAAAAAATGGCTATAACGGAGAACAGTTTGATTTAATAATTTCAAATCCACCCTATTTCAAACTTGCGAAGGATGACGAAAAAACCATTGCAGCTAAAGAATTAGTTAGCGGACAACCCAATATCTATTCAATTTTTATGGGAATTGCAGCAAAACTTCTTTCAGAAAATGGAGAATTGATTTTTATCACTCCGAGAAGTTTTGCGTCAGGAAACTATTTTAAAGCGTTCAGAGAACTGTTTTTTAACACAGTTCAAATTGACAAAATACATTTGTTCAACTCACGAAAAGACACTTTCAACCGAGACAGTGTTTTACAGGAAACAGTTGTAATTAAAGCAATTAGAGAAAAAATTAATCCAAACAAAAATGTGCTTGTTTCTTCAAGCATTGGAATTAAAGACATTTTTGAGCCAACAATAAAATATTTCAATTCTTCAGAACTCATTGACCTAAAGTCAAAAGAAAAAATTTTGCATTTGCCGACAAGCGACAAAGAAGAAAATATTTTGAATTTAGTTTCTACTTGGCAAAATGTTCTGACTGATTTTGACATTAAAATTTCAACGGGTCCTGTTGTTTCATTTCGTGCTTTAGAGTTTATTCAAAACAACTATGAGAACGGAACAGTTTTTTTAGCCCCCTTATTTTGGTTACATAACGTAAACAAAATGATTTTAGAATGGCCAAAGCAACTCAAAGAAAAAGGTCAATTCATAAGAATAGAAAGCGGTTCAAAATCATTGCTACTACCAAATAAAAACTATATTCTATTAAGACGCTTTAGCACAAAAGACGACAAGAGCAGATTAATTGCAGCACCTTATTTCTGCAACTATGTTAAATCTGACTTTGTTGGAGTTGAAAACAAAGTGAATTACATATACAGAAAAGACGGACACTTAGACCGTAACGAAGTGGTTGGACTTTGTGCATTGCTCAACAGTGAATTATTTGATACTTACTTTCAAATTTTCAACGGCAATGTAAATGTGAGTGCAACAGAACTAAGGGAAATGAGATTTCCACCATTAAACAACATAAAAGAAATAGGCAATAAAATCATACTATCCAATGACTACTCAATGAACAATGTAAACAGCATTGTAAACGAGCTTTTTGAATTGGAAGTAATAATGAACTGATATGAGTAAATTAGAAGAAGCACAAGAGATACTTAAAGCATTGGGACTGCCGCCAGCACAATACAACGAGATGGCGGCATTGACATTTTTAGCAGTATGCAACATTAAAGAAAACGACAGTTGGGCAAATGCAACTCGACAGAGTTTAGGCGTTACGAAAGGAATAATGACTTTTGTAAATGATAACTACAGTAAGTCATACGCACCAAATACAAGAGAAACTTTTAGAAGGCAAGTGCTTCACCAATTTGTTCAAGCACGAGTTGTTGACTACAACCCCGATAAACCTGATTTACCGGTAAACAGCCCAAATGCTCACTACGCATTAACAAAGGAAGTTTTAGAAGTTGTAAAAACATATAAAACTAAAAATTGGGATAAGGCTTTGAAAAACTTCATTGACACAGTTGGCAAACTTTCAGAAGTTTATCTGAAAGAAAGAGAACTAAATCAAATTCCTGTTACACTTCAAAACGGAGAAACAATCAAACTTTCCGCAGGAAAACATAATGAAGTTCAAGCTGCAATAGTTGAACAGTTTGCCCCACGTTTCGCAAATGGTGGAACACTTTTATACTTGGGTGACACAGCGAAAAAAGACTTGTTTGTTGATGAAAAAGGACTTAAAGATTTAGGTATTCCCATTGACCAACATAGCAAATTGCCTGATGTTGTAATCTATGACAGTAAAAGGAAATGGTTGTTTTTAATTGAAGCCGTAACTTCTCACGGTCCTGTTTCACCTAAACGACTTTTGGAACTTGAAGAATTTTTAAAAGACTGCAAAGTTGGAAAGGTTTACGTGACTGCTTTCCCCGATATGACAGAGTTCAAGAAACATTCAAATAACATTGCTTGGGAGACAGAAGTTTGGTTAATGGAAGTTCCTGACCATATGATACATTTTAACGGAGACAGATTTATGGGGCCAAGATAGCCAACGCAATTGGTGGCACATTTGCAAAACCGCACAAGCCCAAGCTAAAGCCAAGTTTTGCAAAAGAGCCACCAAGCCAACGCCAACAAAAACTGACACTAAATGACTGAAAAACATACGACAAAAACAGAAGGGCAGCACACAACAGCGGTTTGGCGTAATGGCGGGTGCAGTGCTTCGTATGACAGTTTTGTGGTAGGTTCAAGTGCAGTTCTTCGATTGAACTTTTGTGCTAATAATCCGCCACTACGCCAAGCCGCGAAACGTTGTACAACATTATTTTTTTGACCAATCGTTGCGTTTAATCGGAAGTCTTTTTTGTAAATTTTTGACGAAAATTTACGTGCTCTACTGGGCGAATAAACTACTCTATTTTTCTCCTCCACTTGCGGACGGAGCTGTGCGAAAAATCTTTTTCTTACGGGTCGACTATAATTAAAAAACTGACCTTTGTGTTTTCCCTTCTTTTCGGTTTGAGAAAATTTAATCTTATGTTTTTCGGGCTGACCTGGACGATTTTGAATCCTCTTTTCTTGCGAATTGAGAGTTATAAACTTGGTTTGTAACGGTTTGACAAATCTCGTTTTTAAACATGTTTTGAGTATTCTTTTCGTTACGGTTTGAGACCTGTCAAGAGTATTTTCTGCGACTTGACAAATCTCGGTTTTTATGAAAACAAAAAAATTAACGTCGTACAACAGGGGTTTGGCGCAATAGGGGCATAACGGTTCAATTTTATTTTTTACTTTTAACAACATTAATAACGGCTAGACAGTTTTGGTTTTCATAAATCCCCTACTGCGCCAAGCCCCAACCCGTTAGCTGCAATGTTTGAACAACACAATCTTAAATGACAGATATCGACCATAATAAAATAATAACCAAGACAGCAACTACGGTTTTTAAAAATCATGGAATAAAAAGAAAAGGACAATCAAGAACTTTTTATGATGATAATTATTGGTTTACTACAATTGTTGAGTTTCAACCAAACTCAAGAGAAAAGGGAACATTTATTAATATTGGCGTAAATTTCAATTGGTATTCCAAAGATTATTTTTCATTTGACATAGGAAATCGACAGTCATCTTTTATAGAATTTTGTGATGAAAAACAGTTTGAAAGTGAAATTGAAAGACTTTGCAAATTTGCACTTGAAAAGATAGCTGAGTATCGCGAATCTTTCAAAACTCTAGATGCATCTCGTGAGAAAATTTGCAATTCGGAATTCGCTAGTGATTCCTTGTGGGGAAACTATCATAGAGGAACAGTTTCGGGACTTATAGGTGATTTCAGCGACATGAGAGTTTACTATGAAAGGTTATTGAGCGTTGAACATAATCCCCCATGGGTTAATGAACTAAAAGAAAGAACTAAATTGCTTTTGAAATATACAGATTTGAAGAAATTTAAAAGTGAAATAGAAGAAATAATATCTGAAACAAGAAAGCTGAAGAAGTTACCAGAGTGCAAATTGGAACTTTGAAATAACACTGCCGGTAACAGCCGCTAGCCGCTATGGCTGGTAAGTGCTAGTTTGGTGTTTGGTTTACACGAAAAACATTTATCTTAGTAAGAAAAATCGTTTCGCTTTGACCGCCACAGTCGGCTAGCGGCGGAACGTTAGCAGACATGGCGAATCCACCCACGAGATGAATAACCTTATACCGAAAGACAAATTTGATATTGAAACCGCGGAAAAGTTGAATGAATATTCAATTGAAGAATTACGACCAATAATTCCAGAATTATTGGAATGGATGCAAGATGGAAACTGGCCAGTTTTTTATCCAATCAGATTGTTTTTTGAAAAGCACGTCGAAGAAATTCAAACTGAAATTCTGGATATTTTTCAAACAAACGACAATCTTTGGAAATATTGGATTCTTTTAAATCTTGGAAAAGGAATAAACGATGAACGCTTAATTGCAGAGATTAAAAGATTAGCTTCCAATCCAACAGAGTTGGAAAAAGCAGAAGAGTTAGACAAAATATCAAGAGAATTAATAGTTGACAAAGATTGGTAATTGCCACGGCTGCTAACAGGGGTTTTGTGCAATAGGGGTTTTCGTGGTTAATTGAAATTTATTACTTTTAACAAGTTTCGGTGACGGTAGACAGTTTCGGTTTTCATAAATCCCCTACTGCCACAAAGCCCCGGAACGTTGTACAACAAAAACCCTATCTTTACGGTAGAGGAAAAGCAGAAGGAAAATTTGAAGGAAAATTCATGTATTCAACACATAGAAAAATTGCGACTGCGAGCGAAGTTTTTCACTCTTTGCGAAAAATTTTAATTCTAACTTTCTAAACCTAGAAAAATTACAAATGGCAGATAAATCCATTTTTTCATCTAGTAATAAAAAAACAAAACATAGAAAAATTTGAACTGATTGAAACCCCATTTTCCTTCAATCTTTCGCAAATATCTTAAAGACAATTTTTCGTAACACAGAGAAAAATTCTGCCGACTGAGAATTCTGTTTTTTTTCCAATCTGCTTTAAAAATTTAAGGGAAATTTTCAAACCCTAGAAAATTTTCAACTGGCAGAAAACCCTGAGTTTTTCTTATTAAAATGTTTAAAATTGGGGGTTAATACAGACAATTATTAGGACAAATTGGGCACGCAAAAATATTTTCGTCGTACAACAGGGGTTTTGTGCAATAGGGGTTTTCGTGGTTAATTGAAATTTATTACTTTTAACAAATTTCGGTGCGGGCGGACAGTTTCGGTTTTCATAAATCCCCTACTGCAACAAAGCCCCAACCCGTTAGCAGCAAAGCAAGAAAAACCTACACAATTTAGAAGCAAAAATTAAATTAATGAGTGGACTAATAACATTTTGCAAAAACCCAAATTGTGGTGAAGTATTCATTATCAATAATCTTTTTGGAGGGAATGGTAAAGTCACACTGCAAATTGAAAATGCAGGTCCATGTCCTAAATGTGGTGGATATGGAAAAATACCTGACGGTGAATACGAACTTGGAAATTCTGTTGCAAAATTAATAAACGGATCAAAAGAATCTTTTGAAAATTTAAATAAAATCTACCGACTCTTAGACTCGTTTAAAACTAAAATTGACGTAGCTAAAAAAGATGAAATAATTGAAAAAGTTGAGGAATTATCACCTAAAATTGCTGATTTAATTCGAAAAGCTCCTTCTACAAGTTTATTTGGCTGGATAAATTTTGCAATGGCTATAATTTCATTTTACATAATGATTGTTGATAAATTAGATGAAGATAAAACAATCAAAAAAAAGAATACTCAAGAAATGTTTATTGAGTATTTAATGAAAGAGAATCAAAAGATTAAACGTGAAAATGATAGTTTGGAAATAAACTTTAAAACAACGAAACAAAGAAAGATTGGTCGAAATGAAAAGTGTTTTTGTGGGAGTGATAAAAAATTCAAGAAATGTTGTGGGAAAATTAATTAAAGTGCTCAGCTGCTAACAGCGGTTTGGTAATATGGCGGTACTTTGTGCCTTGTAGAAACACCTCGCCTACTCGATGTTTAGTAAATATAACGTAGTTTAGTGCTAAAAGTTCGCCACATTACCAAGCCGCGAGACGTTATGGGCAAGGCTAATACGACACAAACGACAATGACAGCAATATGAATTTTGACGAAATAAAAGACAAAATATATCCTTGGATAAAGGTCGTTTACGAGCCTGACGAAGAAGTACCTAATTCGACACGGGAAATTGAACTTAAAGACGAAGAACAACCAGTTATGCAAAATTGGCTTGGAAACTTGGCAATTTTTTACGCAGTTGATGAAGGTGAACAATTCAGCCTAATATTAAAAAGAGACTTGCCTCAAAATATTTCAATTAAAGACCTTCACGAAACTGCAACAACAAATCTGGACAGAGATGTTGAATTTACTTTTAATGAAACAGGTTTTGGTGGACACGGCTTAATTGCTGGTGGAGACCACGAATCTGGCTCTTTGACATTGACAGGGATTTGGGAGTGGTGTGCTGACCAAATTAAAGATAATTTAATTGTTGCAGTTCCAGCAAAAGACTTGATAATGATGGTGCCAGAAAATGACAAAGAGAAAATAAATTCTCTTAAAAATTTTGTGACAGAAATATTCAAGGACGGTGAACGACTTTTAACAAAGCAATTATATCGTTTCGACAAATCAAATAATAAATGGACACTATGGGGACAAGCGGACTGAAAAGAAGCCCAGCCCATAACAGGCGTTTGGCAAAAAAGCGGGTTCAGTGCTTAAATAAAGCTTTATACTTCGTATCAAGTTCTGTGCTGGCAGACAGTTTAGTGCTTCGAAATCCGCTTCTTCGCCAAGCGCCAAAACGTTGGCAGTAATGTTAAAAAAAAACGCATAGATTAACTACCGAAATTTAATTTGAAATGGGAGTTGGATTTTTAATTGGATTTTTTATCTTAATATTTTTAGTAATAATTTTCATTTGGTTACTAATTAGAAGTATCAGAAAAAGGTCAAAAATAGGAATAATAGTTTATGGACTTATTTTAGTTGAACTTTTATCAATTTTTTTCACAAACAATTTAGACGAAGTTTCATATTCTAAATCAGACGCTAGAAAAGATTTACATTTGGCTAATCTAGTTTTGAATGATGACTTCGAAATTATTAAAAACGAAGTTGTTGGAATGCCTGAAAGATTTCAAAAAACAGAACTTAAAATTTCAGGACGTGATAAAATTAGAATCATAAATGAAATAAAAAACGGGGAAAGTTTCAAAAAAATAAATGAATCGAGAGTTTTATATAGCCAAATGTGGAATGAAAATAGTCCAAGAAACAAAATAGTATTTACTAATTATTTTTACAACAACCAATACATTAGAGAATCATACTATAGAGAAAAAGATTATGTTCCAACACTAATGGAAATAAGCTTAACAGAAAAATCTAATATATTAGAATTAAATAGAATGGAAGATTGAAAAAAAAACACTACTGCCAACAGCGGTTTGGTAATATGGCGGTACTTTGTGCCTTGTAGAAACACCACGCATAACCGATGTTTAGTAAATATAACGTAGTTTAGTGCTAAGAATTTCGCCACATTACCAAGCCGCAAACCGTTAGCAGGCATTTTAAGGACGACACAAACTCAATGACAAAATTCAAAGAAATA
>CAZULO010000109.1:0-10550 GCA_964621245.1 uncultured Flavobacterium sp. | reverse complement strand
TGATTCAGCAAGCGGCAAAAGATTTTGCTGTTACAGAATTATTACCTGGTGTTATAGAAAGAGATGAACATTCTAAGTTTCCAACGGAACAAGTTAAGAAAATGGGAGAACTTGGTTTTATGGGAATGATGGTAGATCCTAAATATGGTGGCGCTGGATTAGATAGTATTTCTTATGTTTTAGCTATGGAAGAAATTGCTAAAATTGATGCTTCTGCAGCCGTAATTATGTCGGTGAATAACTCGTTAGTTTGTGCTGGTTTAGAAAAATATGGATCAGAAGAGCAAAAAGTAAAATATTTAACGCCTTTAGCAAAAGGTGAGGTAATTGGTGCTTTTTGTTTGTCTGAGCCAGAAGCAGGTTCTGATGCAACTTCACAAAAAACAACTGCTATTGATATGGGCGATCACTATTTGTTAAACGGTACTAAAAACTGGATCACAAATGGAGGAACTGCTTCAACGTATTTAGTAATTGCACAAACGGATGCGGCAAAAGGTCATAAAGGAATTAATGTGCTAATTGTAGAAAAAGGGATGCCTGGTTTCGAAGTTGGACCGAAAGAAAAGAAAATGGGAATTAGAGGTTCTGATACACATACTCTTTTATTTAATGATGTAAAAGTGCCAAAAGAAAATAGAATTGGTGAAGACGGTTTCGGTTTTGCTTTTGCCATGTCAACTTTAAATGGTGGAAGAATTGGGATTGCTTCTCAAGCATTAGGTATCGCTCAAGGTGCTTATGAATTAGCTTTGAAATATTCACAAGAACGTGTGGCTTTCAAAAAACCTATTTTTCAACATCAAGCAATTGCGTTCAAATTAGCAGATATGTTTGTTAAAATTACTGCAGCTAGATTATTAATCCACAAAGCAGCCGCTGAAAAAGATTTAGGTGAAGATATTGCTCATGCTGGTGCGATGGCTAAATTATATGCTTCAGAAATTGCTTTAGAAGTAGCAAATGATGCTGTACAAATTCATGGTGGTAACGGTTATGTAAGTGAATACCATGTTGAGCGTATGATGCGTGATTCAAAAATTACTCAAATTTATGAAGGAACTTCTGAAATTCAGAGAATTGTAATTTCAAGAGGTTTAGTTTCTTAAATTTAGGATATAGATTAGAAAAAGGCAGCCATTAGGCTGCCTTTTTTGATTATAAAATATCCAAAACTCTTTCTAGACTCATACCTCGTGAGCCTTTTATTATGATAAAACTATTTTCTGTTTTCAGTTTGCTAAAAGATTTTTGAAATTCCTCATAGCTTTCATGAAAGTGGGTGTTCTTTTTTTCTTGCCTTTGATTGAAGAAATCTTTCCCAATAAAATGAAATATAACTTGTTCTTCTTTAGAGCAAAAGTCAACTAGATTTTGATGTTCTTGTGCGCTTTCGCTACCCAATTCAAACATGTCGCCTAAAATAGCTATTTTGTTGCTTTCCTTTAATTGAAAAAAGTTAGTTAAGGCAGCCTGCATGCTACTTGGATTTGCATTATATGCATCCAGAATAATTTTGTTAGAATTTTTTTCAAGAAGTTGCGAACGGTTGTTGTTTGGAATGTAGTTTTCAATACCGAATTTAATTTTATCGTTAGGAACGTCAAAATATTTTCCAATCGTAATAGCTGCGTTAATATTATTTGCGTTGTATAAACCAATTAAATGAGATTGAATTGTAGTGTCTTCAAATGTTATTTGCACCATGGGATTGGTTTCTATGTTTGAGATATTTACAAAATCATTTGGTTTGTTAAAGCCAAACGTAATATTCTTACTATTTTTTGTTTTTTCAATTTGAATGGCATCGTCTGAATTTACAAATGCTGTTTTTTCATTCGAACTTAAAAAAGAATACAATTCGCTTTTCCCTTTAATAACGCCTTCTGTTCCTCCAAATCCTTCTAGATGTGCTTTTCCAAAATTTGTGATATAGCCGAAATCAGGTTCGGCAATAGTACATAAAAATTCGATTTCCTTTTGGTGATTCGCACCCATTTCTACAATGCCTATTTCGGTATTTTCGTTAAAAGACAATAGGGTTAAAGGTACGCCAATGTGATTATTTAAATTGCCGATCGTAGCTTTAGTCTTGAATTTTTGTGCTAAAACGGCGTGAATTAATTCTTTAGTAGTAGTTTTACCATTGCTTCCTGTCAATCCGATAATGGTAATCTTTAACTTGTTTCTATGAAAATTTGCTAGTTTTTGTAAAGTAGTCAAAGTATCCTCCACTAAAATAAACCGATCATCAACTTTAAATGTTATATCATCAATTAGTGCGAATTTGGCGCCACTATCCAAAGCGCTTAATGCGAATTTATTACCATTAAAGTTATCTCCTTTAAGTGCAACAAATAAGTTGTCTTTTTGAATTTTTCTATTGTCAGTTGCAATACCAGTAGTTTGCAAAAAGTAGTTGTAAATTTCTTGTATTTCCATAATGCTAAAATAAAAAAAAGCCCTTTAAAAATAAAGGGCTTTTTGAAAAATATTTAAAAGAATAATTATCCTCTTACGTTTCCTCTTGGAGTCTTTTTGTTAGATTTTGGACCAACTTTAGACATTGCACATCTGAACCCGATGTAGTCAGTAGCCATATCTTGTGGAAAGTATCTTCTAGAAGCTGGATCTAACCAGTACGCTCTATCTCTCCATGAACCACCTTTGTACACTCTAACATTATCATCAACTAATGTAGTTCTGTTATCAGCCTTGTCAAATTGCTTGATTTGATTTCCAGCACTATCTACAGAAATTTTATGTAATGGAGATTTGTACATTCTTTTGTTAGGATCTTCAGCTTTACCTTTTTCTTCTTCAGAATTTCCAAAGTCAAAATATTTAGAAGATTGTTTGTCACCATCTCTGTAATTTCTGTTGTCAGAAGTTGAATAATTTTGTCTTAAATAAGTATCATTATCATCAACTGGAACTTGAGCAATAGAACCTGGGAAGTTTCTTGCCATAACTTTACCGTTTGGTAAGGTGTCGTACTTAATATTGTCAACAGTGATTAGTTCTACAGTTCCGTCTTCTCCGATTTTATTTTTCGTATAAACGTTTCCTCTGAAATAGTTGAAATCATTTCCTTCGTCATCAATTATTGGTCTGTATACATCTTGAACCCATTCTGCAACATTTCCACCCATGTCATATAATCCGAAATCATTTGGAGGGTAAGCTTTTACATAATTTGTGATGTCAGCACCATCATCAGACCAACCTGCAATTCCGCCATAATCACCTTTACCTTGTTTAAAGTTGGCTAATTGATCACCACGCATTTGTCTTTTTCCAGAACGAGTATATTGTCCTTTCCAAGGGTATTTTTTTTGTCCTTTGTAGATGTTGTATTCTCTGTTTCCTACTAATGCAATAGCGGCATATTCCCATTCAGCTTCAGTTGGTAATCTGTATTCTGGTAAAATAAGTCCAGAACTTCTTTGTGCATATACATTTTTAGCTTCTGCTTGTACATCACCTTTTTTACCAGAAGTTCTTCTGCCCATTTCTCTCTTAAGAACGATTTCTTCGTTACCGCCAAAAGTTTTAGATGGTGAATTGATATATGATTCTGTATCAAAATTAGATTCAGCTGTTACGTCAGCGCTAATTTTATTTCCTTTTTTAAGAAAACCTTCTTTTTCAAGAATATTTTCGTTTACACGATTGGTTCTCCATTCACAAAATTCAGTAGCTTGAATCCAATTTACTCCAACTACTGGGTAGTTAGCATAAGCGGGGTGTCTTAAGTAGTTGTTTGTCATCGTTTCGTTGTAGCCTAAACGATTTCTCCATACTAAAGTATCTGGAATGGCTCCGTTATAAATATGTTTATAATTGTCTTCTGTTGGAGGATATACTGATTTAACCCAATATAAGTATTCTGCATACATCATGTTTGTTACTTCAGTTTCATCCATATAAAAAGATTGAACGTGTTGCTTGGTTGGAGAGTTGTTCCAATCGTGCATTACATCGTCTTCCACTTTTCCCATAGTGAATGTACCACCTTCAATTGAGGTCATTCCAGGAGGAGTTTCTTGCTTTTTAAACTTTGTGTTATACTGGAAACCACCTTTTTTATCGTTGATTTGCCATCCAGTTGCTGTTGAGCCACTTTTGGTGTCTCCTTTTTTACTACAGCTGGTAAAACCTATTGTTACAGACATCGCTAGTAACAATTTTAAAGTCATAATTTTAGTAACTTTCATACTTTTGTAGGTAATAATTTAAGTGCCGCAAGATAGTAATAAACCATTAATATGCAACAAAAAAATAAAAAAAATTAAACATTCCGCTAACTTGATATACTCAAAACGAATTATCGTGTTAAATATTGTATAAATTTATAAAAAAAATCAATACTAACAATTTTTTATTTTATTTTGCGTTATGAGGAATATGAAAAGATTTTATTTAGTTTGTTTTTTGTTTTCGGTGTTCAGTTTTGCACAAAATTTGAAAAATTTTTCTTTGGATTGGACGAATAATTTTTCCTACACTATTGCGGAACAGAAGTATAATTTACCATGCTTTCAAAAGGAGTATTTTGATTTCGACCCAAGTCTTAAAAGTATTCGTTTTGTTCATGCTTTTAAAGTAGATGGTTTAGTTTCTGCCGGAAGTGCAGAACTTGTAAATGTAGTGTATGAGCCAATTCAAGCCTCTGATTTAGGAGTGTTAAAACCTACTGCCATTTCTTCCTCTTTACTTCTAAAATCTGATTTATCCCTTGCTAGAGATAATACCTATTTAACTTTTGAGTTTAATCCGATAATAAAGGAAGGATTATCATATAAACGTGTAAAGTCTTTCTCTCTATCGTATAATCAATCAAATTCAAATGCTGGAAGGATATCAAATCGTATAGCTGCCATTCAGAATTCTGTATTAGCTTCAGGTACTTGGAAACGTTTTTATGTGGAGAAGTCTGGCGTGTATAAAATTTCAAAATCTTTTTTACAAAGTATTGGAGTTGATGTAGCTGTTGATCCAAGGAATATTAAAATTTATGGAAATGGTGGTCGCATGTTACCTCTTCTTAACAGTATTTCCTATCCAAATGATTTAGAAGAAAATGCGATACAATTTATAGGAGAAGAGGATGGTGTTTTTAATGATTCGGATTATATTCTTTTTTATGCCGAAGGTGTTGATACTTGGAATAAAGAAAGTCTTACGCATGTAAATCAATTTGCTGATAAATCGTATTATTATGTGATGCATTCCGCTTCGCCCAGTAAAAGAATTCAAAATTATGTTGAGCCTTCTGGTTCCGCCTCTTTAACTTTTGCAAATTATGATGGTTATCTTTATCATGAAGTCGATTTGTTTAATCCCGCTAAAATAGGTCGCAGATGGTTTGGTGAAAATTTCAATGTAGAACAAAGTCAAGATTTTGATTTTAATTTGACAAACTATATTTCTGGTTCAGCCGTGAAACTTTCCGCTAACTTTGCCGCTTTGTCTTTTGTTTCTACTTCTTTTAAAATTAAAGCTAATGCTGTTGAAGTAGGAAATGTGTCTCTTAATGCTGCTGCTAGTTCAATATTAGGTTTTGAGAATATTTTTAATGCCTCCATTACACCCACAAATAGTAATGTTGTGATTAATTTAGAATACAATAATGGGGGAGTGCCTTCATCAAAGGGGTATTTAGATTATTTGATTTTGAAATACAATGCCGAGTTGAAAGGATATGGAAAGCAATTTTTGTTTTCAAATGATTTAGTTCGAACAAATATTGGTGTAGGTCAGTTTACGCTTTCTAATGCTGCTTCTGTTCAAGCCATTTGGGATGTGTCTGATTTATATAACGTAAGCAAATTTAGTAATACTTCTGCGGCGGTCTCTTTTAAAGTTCAGCTTGGACAAGAAAAAAAGTTTGTTGCCGTAGATTATTCTGATTTGTATTCTCCTTTGAAGGATATAGACACTAATGTAGCGAATCAAAATTTAAAAGGTACTATTTTTAATACGAATCAAGGTGTAGCAAAAGATATCGATTATCTAATTATCACCCCTTCGAATTTAGTTGCACAGGCAGAAAATTTAGCTAATTTTCATCGAATGAATTCGAACATGGTTGTTAAAGTTGTTCCTTTGTCGGCTATATATAATGAATTCGGTGGGGGAAAACAAGATGTTGCAGCGATTCGAAATTTTGTTAAATATGTGTATTTTAATAATCCATCGTATCCTAATAATAAAGTCAAGTATTTGAATTTATTTGGAGATGCTTCTTACGATTTTAAAAACAGAATTTCTAATAATTCAAATATAGTACCTGTATTCCATGGGTTTTCTGTAGCACAATCTTCAAATCCTAATAACAGTAGTAATTTATCTTTGTTTGCCTCTTTTATGTCAGATGATTTTTTTACTCTTATGGATCCAAACGAAGGGGATATGCAATCATCAGTTGATGGAATGGACTTGGCTGTCGGGCGAATGTTAGTGAATTCTCCGGCTCAAGCTGCAGAAATGGTAGCTAAAGTGTATGAATATCATGATGAAAAATCATATAAAAAATGGCGTAATAATTTAGTTTACTATTCGGATGATCCCGATCCTTTTTTGACTGGAGACTGGTTTCTTCAAAGGGATTTAAATGTATTAGCGGATCAAGTAACCACAAATAATCCTTTTTTTAATACAAATAAAATCTACACAGATGCGTATACACAACAAGTAAATGCAGGAGGGCCAAGATATCCTCAAGCTAAAAAAGCTTTTATTGATGCTATAGAATTAGGTGCTTTAGTGCTAAATTACTATGGTCATGGTAACGAAGAAAGTTTAGCTGTAGAACGAATTTTTGAAAAAGCAGATGCGCAGGTTTTAAATAACCGATACCGATATCCTTTGTTTATAACTATTACTTGTGAATTTACAAGGTTTGATGATCCCAATCGTCCAACTGGAGGTGAGTATATGTATTGGAATAATTCGGGAGGTGCGATTGCGCTTTTAGCCACTACACGTCAAATTAGTCAATCGCTGGGTATTCAATTGAATGAAGAGATTTATCAGAATTTGTTTACCATGGAAAATAATTCATATTTATCTGTTGCTGAAGCTTTACGTCGCTCTAAAATTGATGTTGGTGGTAGTAATAAAAGAGTAGTTTTTTATATTGGTGATCCAGCATTGAAATTGGCTATCCCAAAACCAAAAGTGGTGTTGACTAAAGTAAATGGTGAAGATATAAATACCACGTCACTTTCATTACAAGCTCTTTCGTTGGCTACTTTAACTGGTGAAGTTGTTGATGAAAATAATGTTTTGATATCAAATTATACCGGTGACTTAGCGGTTCAGGTATATGATAAAAATTTAAATAGGCTAACACTAGATAATGATAATGTGTCTTTGGCACCATATAATCAGCCTAAGTTAAGTTTCACATCTTTAGGAGAAGTAATTTACAGAGGTAATGCCTCTATAGTAAATGGGAAGTTTGAATTTAGTTTTATCGTCCCACAAGATATACAAATACCGATTGGGAATGCACGTGTAAGTTTTTATGCGAAAACCAATGTGCCTTCTTTACAAGATCAAACAGGGTATTCCACTCAAATTAAAGTGGGTGGAATTAATCTTGCAGCTCCGGCTGATACTACGCCTCCAAAATTGAAGCTGTATATGAACGATACTAATTTTGTGAATGGTGGAATTACGAATTCAAATCCTATATTCTTAGCGTTTTTAGAAGATGAAAACGGAATCAATACCGCAAGTGGTATTGGACATGATATTATTGGGATATTAGATGGGGATGAAACCAATCCTTTTATACTAAACGATTATTATGAAACGGAATCAGATAATTATAAAAAAGGAAAAGTAACTTATACGTTTAGAAATTTATCACCAGGCTTACATACTATTTTATTTAAAGCTTGGGATGTTTATAATAATCTAATAACTGGTGAGATTCAATTTGTGGTTATTGGTAACGATAATTTAGAATTAGACCATGTGCTAAATTATCCAAATCCATTTGTGAATTATACCGAGTTTTGGTTTAATCATAATCGACCTTTTGAGCCTTTAGAGGTACAAGTGCAAATTTTAACGATAACGGGTAAACTGGTAAAAACTATAAATCAAACGATAGTAAATGAAGGTTTTAACTCAAGAGACCTAAAATGGGACGGAAAAGATGATTTTGGAGATCGAATTGGTAAAGGTGTTTATGTGTATAAATTAACCGTAAAATCAAGTGTTACAGGTAAGAAAACAGAAAAAATTGAAAAACTTGTAATCCTATAAAAAAAATGTATATTTGTCAGCTTATAAAATATCAAGATATTGAAACAAAATTACATCTGAAATTTATAAATTAACCCAACCTAACAGATGAAAAATCTATTAAAAATATTGTCAATTGTTTTAATTGCTCAATTTTCAAACGCACAAGATAGAGTTATTACCACAGGAGTACCTTTTTTATTAATCGCAGCTGATGCTCGTTCTGCTGGTATGGCGGATATGGGTGTGGCGAGTTCTGCTGATGCCTATTCACAACAATATAATCCTTCTAAATATGCTTTTTCTAAACAAAAACAAGGATTTTCAGTAAGTTACACGCCTTATTTAACAAGTATTGCAAATGATATATCATTAGGTCAAGTAACCTACTACAACAGAATTAATGAAAGAAGTGCTTTTGCCGGAAGCTTGCGCTACTTTGGATTAGGAGATATCGAATTAAGAAATTCTTTTGACGATCCAGGACGTGTAGTAAGTCCGAACGAATTGGCTTTGGATGGTTCTTATTCCTTAAAACTAAGTCCAGAATTTGCGATGGGAATCGCAGGTCGTTTTATTCGTTCTAACCTGAAAATTAATGATGGAACTAACGATTCTAAACCAGCTTCTACTTTTGCTGTAGATATTTCTGGTTTGTATCAATCTGAAGAAGAAGCTTACGAGAATTTTAATGGAGTTTGGAGAGCTGGTTTTAACTTTCAAAATTTAGGGCCAAAAATTTCATATGATAACGATCAATTAAATGAAAACTTTATTCCAGCAAACATGAGGTTAGGAGGAAGTTTTGATTTTATTTTTGACGATTATAATAAAGTTAGTGTGATTGGGGAGGTGACAAAATTACTAGTGCCAACTCCACAAATTGCAGCAGCTCCTATAGATACAAACGGCGATGGTGATTTCACAGATGCTGACGATGTAACACAAGCAGAACAAAATGCAATAAATAACGATACTTACAGAAAAATTAGCTGGACAAGTGGGATTTTCAAATCTTTTGGCGATGCACCTGATGGTTTCTCAGAAGAATTAAAAGAATTTACTTGGGCTTTAGGAGCCGAATATTGGTACCAAGATTCTTTTGCATTAAGAACAGGATATTTCAATGAAAGTGTGGAAAAAGGAGCAAGAAAATATTTAACTTTAGGTGCTGGTTTTAAATATAATATCGTTAAAATCGATGTGTCTTATTTGTTCTCTGCTTCTAAAGTAAGAAATCCTCTAGAAAACACCTTGCGTTTTTCTTTAACGTTCAATTTCGGTGACGAATACGAAGACAATTAATAGTTTAAATAATACATGTAAATCCAAATTCAATTTTTTTTGAATTTGGATTTTTTTTCCTATAATAATAAAATAACAGCAGAAATACTATGAAGGAAATTCAAATAGCAACCAAATTATCAGTTTACGATTCTTTTGAAGAATTATCAGAATCAGAAAAAGCTTTCATGAACCAAGCAATTGAAAGTAGAAAAAAAGCATATGCTCCTTATTCTAAATTTTTAGTCGGGGCGGCTATTGTGTTAGATAATGGTGTTGTAGTTCAAGGTTCCAATCAAGAAAATGCAGCTTATCCTTCGGGTTTGTGTGCAGAACGTGTAGCTATTTTTTATGCAGGTGCCAATTATCCCAATCAAAAGATAGAAAAAATGTTTATTTCAGCTACGCCTACTGATCGAGATTCTGAAAATCCAATTCCACCTTGTGGCGCCTGTCGTCAATCTATTTCGGAATATGAAATTAAACAAGATTTACCTATAGAGATATTTTTTATGGGAGCAAAAGGGGAAGTTTATAAATCAGACTCGCTAAAAAATTTATTACCCTTCATGTTTGATAAAAGTAATCTATAACGTTTTCGTCAGTAAAAAATACATTAAATTGATGAAAATCAAAATTTAAGTCACAATTAATTTTTAGAATAAAATAGGTTGTAGTATTTTTGTGGTTCGTAAAAAATAAAATTAAACAAACAAATAAGTTAAAATGAAACCAATTACAAAAGAAGTATATCTAAAATGGTATGAAGACATGCAGTTTTGGAGAAAGTTTGAAGACAAATTAGCTGCGTTATATATACAACAAAAAGTAAGAGGATTTCTTCATTTATATAATGGACAAGAAGCTGTTTTAGCCGGTGCATTACATGCTATGGAGTTAGGCGGAAAAGATAAGATGATTACTGCTTATAGAAATCACGTTCAACCAATCGGTATGGGTGTCGATCCAAAAGCAGTTATGGCTGAGTTATTAGGTAAAGTTACTGG
>CAZULO010000108.1:8036-10651 GCA_964621245.1 uncultured Flavobacterium sp. | reverse complement strand
GATTTGGTCGTTTTCCCCGATTTAGATTCTATTGGAAAATTAGAAGTTGTAGAATCTTTCGCACCAGTAAAAACAAAAAAAGCCAATCAAATTGAATGGATAAAAAAATATAATCTAACGCAATTTGATGCAGGAAAATATAAAATTCCGTCGTTAGAAGTTGTCGTAAATAAAAAGAAAATTAATTCGGAAAGCATTGAGATTTCTGTACTTGATGTAGCTGTAGATACGACGAAACAAAAAATGCACGACATCAAAGAAGATGAAGTGATTAATTTGGAAAAAACCGAGCAAAAACCAGAATTGTCAGATAAAGAAGTACTTTTAGGTTTACTGTTTGCCTTGTTTTTGGGCGCGATATTTTATTTGATTCTAAAACTAAAACATCGAAACAAAAAGAAATCTGAATCTTACATTTCTCCATATAACAGAGCTTTTTTACATTTTTCAGAACTAGATAATCAGTCCGATTCGAAAGCCTATTATTCGAATTTAACACAAATAATTAAATCGTATTTTGAAAAAACACTGGAATTTTCTGCTTTAGAAAGTACCACAGAACAATTTATTTTGAAGTTGAAAAATGCGGTTGCTGAAAAACAATTCGAAATTTCAGAAACCACGATTGCTAAAATAGAAACCTTTTTCAATAAAGCCGATTTAGTAAAATTTGCAAAGATTTCTATATCTTATGAAGAGCAAAATTCAGATAAAAAAATATCTGAAAACATTATTAGTGTTTTTCATAATACATTACCAACATCTGCCGAAGAACAACGTTTCGCATTCGCTAAATTAGCCGAAGAACAAAAACAACATAAATATAAAAATATTAGACAAACAGCATTTATTGTCACGTTTTTGGTGTCGATTGTTTCCGTAGTTTTCTTTTTCGGATGGGAAAATGTAACGAATTATTTCAATGCGAAAATTAATGGAAAAAATGCCGATTATTATTTAAAAAAAGAATGGATGGTTTCTGAATACGGATTACCCATCTTACAAATTGAAACACCTGAATTTTTAGTTCGTGATTCAGTGACAACTAAAAACCCAAATGTTAAAAATATTTCGCAATTTTCTTGGCAAAAAGTATCAGATAAATTGTCAATTTCTTTGCGTACCGTAGCATATACAGATTCTATAAAATCCGATTTAAAAGTAATTTTTGATTCAGAATTAGAAAGTTTAATGCAAGAACAAGCGAAAAACATCAAAACCACCGCCAGAAAATTTAAAAATGTAAAAGAGTTGTCTGGTGATATTTTAGAAGGAACTTATGAAATCAATGAAGGCTCTGAAACGAAGCAAATGCGCTTTTTAACCGTTTTTATTTCGGATAATTATGGTTTACAGACGGTAAGAATTACACACGATATCAAAGATAAATTCGCCAAAAATTTTATAGAACGTGTCACCAATAGCCTAGAACAACTAAACCAAGAAGAAGATGAGTAGTAGTTTTATGCATCCGCATTTTTTATGGTTGTTATTGGTCCTTCCAATAGCGTTGTATTGGCATTATTTTATCAAAAACCAGCAGGAAGTCGCTATAAAAATGAGCACAATTGAAGGTTTATCTACCCAAAAAACGCTTTTACTTAAGATAAGACCATTTTTATATGTTTTGAAATTGTTGGCTTTAGGTTGTATCATTATTGCTTTAGCTCGACCAAGAAGCACCCAAAAATCAAGTTATACAGACCATACTAGTGGTATTGATATTGTAATTGCTACCGATGTTTCCGGAAGTATGTTGGCCACGGATTTTAAACCGAATCGGTTAGAAGCCATTAAAGAAGTTGCGTACAATTTTATTCAAAAAAGAACGAATGATAGAATAGGTTTAGTGGTGTATGCTGGTGAAAGTTATACCCGAACGCCAGTTACTTCAGATAAAGCGATGTTGTTAAATTCACTTAAAGAAGTGCAGTATAACGGTTTGGTATTGCAAGATGGAACAGCAATTGGTATAGGTTTGGCTACAGCCATTAATCGAATTAAAGACAGTAAAACCAAATCTAAAATTATTATTTTGTTGACTGATGGTGTAAATAATGTAGGAAGTTTGGATCCGATTTCTGCCGCTGAAATTGCTAAATCGTACGGCATTAAAGTCTACACAGTTGGAGTAGGTACGAACGGAATGGCGAATTTTCCAGTAGCCAAAGACGCAAATGGAAACATTGTTTTTCAACCTCAAAAAGTAGAAATTGATGAAAAACTAATGCAAGAAATTGCGACAATAACTAACGGAAAATATTTTAGAGCCACAAATAACCAGAAGTTAGAAGCGATATATGACGAAATTGACCGTTTGGAGAAATCTAAAATTAAAGAAAACAGATTCATGATGTTTGACGAGCAGTTTCGACCTTGGTTGTTACTTGGTTTGTTTTTATTGGCTTTGGAAATGATTTTGAGTCGCACTCTTTTTAAAAGTTTTATCTAATGTTTGAATTTGAAAATCCATATTATTTTATTTTTTTGTTGCTGATTCCAATTGGATTAGTAGCACAAAATAAGTATGTCAAATGGCAAACGGAAAAACAAGCGGAATTTGGCACTGAAAAAGCAATACAAAAACTATTAGTGCATGCTTCAAATCACAAACA
>CAZULO010000108.1:0-7936 GCA_964621245.1 uncultured Flavobacterium sp. | reverse complement strand
AAAATGTTCACGCAAAGTGTCAATACCGATTTAATTTCATCGCAAGGAACGGCCATAGAAAGTGCGGTTCAAACTAGTGTCGATTTCTTTGATAATCCAAGCTCTGGAAAAGCTATTATTTTGTTTTCGGATGGTGAAGATCATGAAAACGCCGATTTTAATGTGTCGAAAGTAACTAAAGATAAAAACGTAAAAATTATTTCAGTCGGAATTGGAACTGCAACTGGTGGAAATATAGAATTTGTTGATGAATTTGGGTTTCAACAAGTCAAAAAAGACCAAAACGGACAAGTGGTGATTACTAAATTACACGATGACGTTTTACAAAAAATAGCCTCAGAATCTAAAGGAACTTACGTGTACGAAAACCAGATTTCTAAAGCAGTTTCTAGTATAAAAAGTGCCTTATCGAACGTGGAACAACAAGAATTTAAGGCCCAACAATCGGCACAAAAACAATCTCAATTTCAGTGGTTTTTGGGAATTGCCTTTTTATTGTTGTTGATAGATTTCTTTATGGGAAATCAGGTTTTTAAAGGATTTCATTGGAAACAATGGCCTGTATTTAAAAGATTTAACTTGGTTTTAGTAGTTCTTTTTGTTTCGGCCACTACTTTTGCACAAGAGAAAATTAGCAATTCGCAGCAAAAAGAAAAACAATTACGAATTGTAAAATCTAAAGAAAAAGCGCAAAAAGAAAAAGCGGAATACAATTTAGGTAACACGATTTATAAAAACAAAAAGTATAGCGAAGCGATTACGAATTATAAAACGGCCTCAGAACTTGCTAAAACGGATGTCGAAAAACACAAAGCCTTTCATAATTTAGGTAATGCGTATATGCAAGACAAAAATTATAAATCAGCTGTAGATGCTTATAAAAACGCTTTAAAATCGAATCCAAAAGATGAAAAAACGCGATATAATTTAGCTTTAGCCAAAAAAATGTTAGAGAAATATCCGCCGAAACCGAAGTCTAAAAAAAAGAACAAAAATAAAAAAGACGACAAGAAAAAAGACAACAAAGAAGACAAGGATAAAAACAAAAATAACAAAGACAAAAACGGCGACAAGAACAAAAAAGACGGAAAAGACAAAGAAAAAAATAAAGAACAACAAAAGAAGCCAAGCGCCAACAAGCAACGAATGGATAATATTTTAAAGGCCATAGGAAAGGATGAAAAGAAAGTCCAAGAAAAAGTAAACGCTAACAAAACAAAAACAAACACAAAAATTTTAGAAAAAGATTGGTAACATGAATGCACTAATGAAAATACTATTAACTTTTATTTTGCTTCCTTTTTTAGCCTTAAGTCAGGTTAAATTAGAAGTTAAAATAGAGAAAACGAACCTAAAATTAGGCGAAGTGACTCAGGTTAATTATGTTTTTAATGAGGAAGGAAGAAACTTTGTGCCTCCAAGTTTTGCGGGTTTTAACAAAGGCGGTTCGTATGTTTCCTCAAACGAAGTGTATGACAATGGTGTGTATTCGATTCAGCAGGTTTATACTTATGTCATTCAAGCGGCTAAAGCTGGAAAAGTCACTATTTCTCCTGCGAATATTAGGTTTAATGGAAAAACATATGCTTCTAAGCCTGTTGTAGTTTCGGTTTCAAAAGATAAAGCTTCCGATGCTATTCAAAAAAATCAAAATGCTGTTGTGGCCAATCCGAAACCTATTCCTAATCCTAAAAAGATTGTGGGTTCTAATAATTTAGTATTTGTAGACGTAGAAGTAAATAAAACTTCTGCTTTTGTAAACGAACCTGTTGAGGTTTTTTATAGAATTTATTTAGCACCAAGTTTAGAAATTGAATTGAATAAGCAAATCGTAACAAAATTTAATAATTTTTGGAGTCAATCGGAAGATGTTCAAGGTAATTGGGAACGTGTTGTGGTAAATAATAGGGTGTTTAAGTCTAAAATTTTTAAGAAAGCCATTTTATATCCACAAAAAACAGGAAAAATTGAAATTACACCAATTACTTTAGATATGAATATTCAATATCCAACAGGTAATTATGATTTTTTTGGGGAACCAGAATTTAATATTGCCCGACGAGAAATTGTTTCAAACGCTAAGTTAATTCAAGTAAAACCGCTTCCAGAGAAAGGTAAACCTGATAATTTTACCGGAGCGGTGGGCCAATTTGAATTTCAAGTAGCTATTCCGAAAGATGAATTTAAATCTGGTGAATCATTACAAATTGATATGATTGTTTCAGGAACTGGTAATTTGAAATTATTCGAAATCCCAAAACCTAACTTACCAGCTAATTTTGAAGTATATGAACCGCAACACAAAGAGTTTATAAAGGAAAATATGAATGGAATTTCAGGTAAAATTGTCGACAGTTATACCGTAATTCCGCAACAAAAAGGAAGTTTTAAGTTAAAACCACAGCAATTTTCATTCTTCGATGTGCAATCTAAATCGTATAAAACCATATCTTCTGAAGCTGTTGATTTAAATGTACTACAAGGAGAAAATCAAGCTACTGTAACTTCGGTTTCAAAAGTAAAACCAATAGCTAAAGAGCCAAATGAAGAAACAAAATCCGGTTTTGAATTTACGTTTATGCATTTCATTGGATCGGTTGCTGTCGCCGGATTGGCCTTGTTGTTTTTCACTTTAAGAAAAAACAAAAAACCAACGGATGCAGTAATTCTTAAAGAAAAGCCAGTCAAAAAAGAGTTTTATGTTACTGAAATTCAAGATTTTATTTCAAATAAAGAATTGTTTTATCAGAAAATGGAACTGAAAATTGCCGAGTTTTTAGAACATAAATTTGCCTTAAAACAAGCCGACTTCAATAAGGAAACTATCATTCAGAAATTTCAAGAAAACAACGTTTCTCCAGAACATACAAATGATTTCATAAACTTAATACAAAACTGCGAAAAAGCTAGATATATGCCAACTTCCGAGGCAAATATGCAAGTGGATTTTGAAAAATTACAGCAGTTAGTCAAAGTAATTGCTTGATTTATTCAATAAATTCGTGATAGTTGCGTTTATTGTATATTTGTAGTTCCAATTCTTATTTCTAATGAAAAAATTACTTCTTTTTTTGTTCTTGAGCTTTTCGCTTTTTTCTTATGCACAACAGCAATTATGGAAAGGCTATTTTTCATTTAATGAAATTACAGATGTGTGTGATTTTGAGAATAAAGTATATGCAAGCACAAAAAATTCAGTCTTCAATAAAGATTTGATGACTAATGTTTTAACTACCTTAACTTCGGTTAATGATGTTAAATCGGATGAAATTACAGCCATCTTTCAAACTTCAAACCAGTATACTTTACTTGGAAATAAAAATGGTTTACTAGTTTTAATCAAACCAGATGGGACCACTTTTAATAAAGTCGATATTATTACCGATGTACCTGTACCTGCCAATAGTAAACGTATTAACGATTTTTATGAATTTAATGGAAAGGTATATGTGTCTACACAATATGGTATTTCTGTACTTTCTTTATCTAATTTTGAGATTGAAAGCAATTTTTATATTGGATCGTCAGGTGAATTTTTGAATGTTTTACAAACCACTGTTTTAAATGGCGAAATTTTTGCTGTAACCAGTTCACAAGGTATCAAAAAAGCCAGTTTGTCCAATCCGTTTTTATATGACTTCTCGCAATGGTCTGTTTTTAATACAGGGAATTGGTTCAGTATACTAACTTTCAATAATCAGTTAATCGCTATGAATTCTGATGGATTTACGTATCGATTTGTTGGTACGGTTCCTCAGCAATTTTCTAATCAAAATGGATCAGGTATTAAACTAAAAGCCGACGCTAATTATCTTACTGTAAGTTACAGAAATCAAATTTCAGTATACAATACCAATCTTATTTTACAAAGTAATGTGACACAAATCCCTAATTTTTCTGTAGTTTTTTCTTGTGCGATTACTAAAAACGACAAATTGTATATCGGTACTACAAAAAATGGTTTGTTTGAATCAGATATCACCAATCCTAACGTTTTTACTTCTATTTCTCCCAATGGTCCTATTGAAGATTACGCTTTTAAAGTCACCAAAACTTCCTCTGATTTATGGTTAACACACGGTAATTACGACCGAACGTATACACCTGATTACAAACTTCAAGGTATTAGTATTTACAAATCGCTTACGGGTTGGGGACAAATTCCTATTCCGGAAGTTCAAAATGCTGTTTCTTTAGCAGCGGTAGTGCAAAACCCAAAAAATTTAACAGAAGTGTTTGTGGCATCTGGACATAGTGGTATGTTGAAATACACCAATCAGGCCAATCCTTTTTTGTTTAATGAAACTAACTTTTTAGAATCCCAACAATTAATTTCAAATTTTATTTCTGTACGTGTCAATGGAATGAAATATGACAAAGAGGGAAATTTATGGTTAACAAATGCTTTAGTTGCCAATGGGCTTAAGGTTTTAAAAAGTAATAATACTTGGCAGTCTTATAACTTGACTAATGTGGTGGATAGTCCGAATGCGATTCATTATGGAAATATTGATATCGATAAAAATGGTACCAAGTGGATTGCTTCTAATAGAGTGGGTTTGATTGCTTTTAATGAAAAGTATAATAATAAATATATTATTGTTAACGAAGAAAGTGGGAATTTACCAAATGATGATGTAAGATGTGTAGCAGTTGATAAAAGAAATCAATTGTGGATTGGGACATTCAAAGGATTACGAATTATCAATAGTGTTGATCGATTTATTTCTGAAGACAAACTAACTAGTACGAATATTGTGATTCAAGATGGCGATTTAGCACAAGAATTATTTTTTCAACAAGTAATACAAGATATAAAAGTAGATGGCTCCAATAATAAATGGGTTTCGATTGCGGATGCGGGTGTGTTTTTAGTGAGTCCAAATGGGCAAACTACGTTGAGAAGATTTACAAAAGAAAATTCGCCATTACCTAGTAATAATGTGTTAGATATTGAAATTGATGAAGTATCCGGAGAAGTATTTTTCGCTACAGATAAAGGTTTGGTTTCTTATTTAGGCGCTTCTACTAAAGGAAGTGAAAATTTAGAAGACGTTTATGCCTATCCAAATCCCGTTCGTCCAGGATATAACGGAACAGTAAAAATATCTGGATTAATGGATAAAGTAAATTTAAAAATTACAGATGTAGAAGGGAATTTAGTTTTCGAAACCACCTCTTCCGGTGGAACGGTAGAATGGGATACTACCGCTTTTGGAAAATATAAGGTAGCATCCGGCGTGTACATGGTTTTTATTACTTCAAACGATGCTACAGATACAACAGTTAAGAAAATAATGGTAGTGAGATAATGCAAACAAAAACGCGGGCCATTGTATTAAGTGCTATCAAATATCAAGAGAAAAGTTTAATTGTAAAATGTTTTACCCAAACAGACGGTTTAAAATCCTATTTTATTCCTAATGCTTTTGCTTCCAAAAAAACAGCGAAAGGCGCTAAATCCATTGCTTATTTTCAACCTTTAAATATCTTGGAAATTGAAGCCAATCACAAAAATAAAGGAACACTTGAGCATATTAAAGAAGTAAAAATGGCCTTTCAATATCAATACATTGCTATTGATGTTGTAAAAAGTGCTATGGTATTTTTTTTATCCGAAGTCTTACACAATAGTATTTTTGAAGAAGAAAAAAACGAGAATTTATTTTCCTTTTTAGAAACCTCTTTTATGTGGTTAGATACGCATGATACTATTTCAAATTTCCACTTAATTTTTTTATTGGAACTCACCAAATTTTTAGGATTTTATCCTCAATTACAAGATTCTGATGATGTCTATTTTGAAATGATTGAAGGTGTTTTTTCACCCTATCAAGGTACAAGTTGCTTAAATGAACACGAAAGCCGTTTGTTGAAAACAGTGTTGCAGTTAAAATTTGATGATAGCTCTCAAAATTTCCACGTGTCGGAAAGGCAGTTTTTATTAAAAACAATTTTAGATTACTATGCCATTCACTTACAAGGTTTTAAAAAACCAAAGTCGCTTGATGTTTTAAAAGAAATTTTTAGTTAAATAATAACTTTTACCTTTTGCCTTTTCTCTTTAAATCCTTACTTTCGCAAATTGATATAAGAAAACGACAAAATGAGTACAAAATTTACAGAATATAAAGGACTTGACTTGCCAACCGTTGCATCAGAAGTACTTGACTTTTGGAAAAAAGAGAATATCTTCGAAAAAAGTGTAACTTCTCGTGAAGGAAACCAACCGTATGTGTTTTTTGAAGGACCTCCTTCGGCTAACGGTTTACCTGGAATTCACCACGTGATGGCGCGTGCAATTAAAGATATTTTTTGTCGTTATAAAACTCAAAAAGGGTTCCAAGTAAAGCGTAAAGCAGGTTGGGACACCCACGGTTTACCTGTAGAATTAGGTACCGAAAAAGAATTAGGCATCACCAAAGAAGATATTGGAAAAACCATTTCGGTTACCGAATATAACGAAGCGTGTAAAAAAACCGTAATGCGTTATACGGATGTATGGAATGATTTAACCGAAAAAATGGGATATTGGGTAGATATGGAAGATCCATATGTTACTTACAAATCCAAATACATGGAATCGGTTTGGTGGTTGTTAAAACAAATTTATAATAAAGATCTATTATATAAAGGATATACGATTCAACCTTATTCTCCTAAAGCAGGAACAGGTTTGTCATCACACGAAGTGAATCAACCAGGAAGTTATCGTGATGTGACTGATACCACTGTTGTAGCGCAATTCAAAACCATAAATGAAACTTTACCAAGCTTCTTACAGAATTTTGGAGATATTCATATTTTAGCTTGGACGACTACTCCATGGACATTGCCAAGTAACACCGCTTTAACAGTTGGTCCAAAAATCGATTACGTTTTAGTTAGAACTTTTAATCAATATACATTCCGACCAGTAAAAGTAATTTTAGCTAAGAATTTAGTTGGAAAACAATTTGGAAAAGGATTTTTTGCAAGTACTGAAGCTTCAGATTTCGAAAACTTTAAAGAAGGGGACAAAAACATTCCTTATCAAATTCTAACTGAAGGTAAAGGAGCGGATTTAGTTGGAATTCGTTACGAACAATTAATGCCTCTAGTGTTGCCAAATGATAACCCAGAAAATGCATTCCGAGTAATTGCTGGCGATTTTGTAACTACAGAAGATGGAACCGGAATCGTTCATACCTCACCAACTTTTGGAGCAGATGATGCGAAAGTTGCTAAAGAAGCTTCTCCAGAAGTACCACCAATGTTAGTGAAAGATGCTAACGACAATTTAGTGCCTTTAGTAGATTTACAAGGTAAATTTATTGACGCATTAGGTGCATTTGGCGGAAAATATGTTAAAAACGAATATTATGCCGATGGTGAAGCACCAGAACGTTCTGTAGACGTTGAAATTGCTATCCAGTTAAAAGAAGAAAACAAAGCTTTTAAGGTTGAAAAATATGTACACAGTTATCCACATTGTTGGCGAACTGACAAACCTATTTTATATTATCCATTAGATTCTTGGTTCATCAAAATTTCAGAAGTGAAAGATCGTATGTTCGATTTAAATGAAACGATCAATTGGAAACCTAAAGCTACTGGTGAAGGTCGTTTCGGAAATTGGTTAAAAAATGCCAACGATTGGAACTTATCTCGCTCCAGATATTGGGGAATTCCTTTGCCGTTATGGAGAAATGAAGAAGGAACAGAAACAATTTGTATCGGTTCGGTAGAAGAATTATACCACGAAATTGAAAAAGCCATCGCAGCAGGTTTCATGTCTACCAATCCTTACCAAGGATTTGAAACAGGAAACATGGACGAATCTAATTACGATTTAGTGGATTTACACAAAAATGTTGTAGATGAAATTGTATTGGTTGCTGCTTCTGGAAAACCAATGAAACGTGAAAGCGATTTAAGTGATGTTTGGTTCGATTCA
>CAZULO010000107.1:0-10656 GCA_964621245.1 uncultured Flavobacterium sp. | reverse complement strand
CAACGACGTAAAGAAGTATCTCAAATCCGTATTTGGCACAAATAGTCCCGAATACCAGCAAGTAAAAGGAATACTTTTCAAAAAACCAAAAATGTAACCCTAAGCCATTCAGTAATAAACTGGGTACCATTTATAACTTCCTATAAATAGTACCCCATGTTTGATCAATAACCTCAAAACATCACTTCCTCAAACTAAATATCCTTTCCTACTTTAAGAATTATAAATTCTACTTTAAGAAATATTCTTTCCTCTTTAAGAATTATAAAATCTACTTTAAGAAATCTACCAACCACCTAAAGAAATATCTTATCCACTTTAAGAATTATTATTTCCACCTAAAAAATTATAACTTCCACCAAAAGAAATATAGCATCTGCTAAAAAAAATATACTATCATCAAAAAGAATTATAGCATCCGCCAAAAGAAAAATAGCATCATCAGTAAGAATTAAAACTTCCACTAGAAGAAATATAACTTCTTACCTAAAAAATATAATAAAACTAATTGCTACATTAAAAGAAAGGGATGCATTAACACATTCCAAAAAAAAGAAACCATAATAAAACTTACAAAAAACTTTAATTCAAAACGAAATACTATATTTGTAATTCATGCTACTCTCCCATTTATCATGAAAGTGAAGTCGTCATTAGTCGCAACTACTAATCCGTAACACCTATTAGTCAAATTAATTTAGATCAAACCACAACTATATTAAGTATGAACCACAAACTTGTATGCTATGCCTATTATTCATCCACACATTAATTTTAACGGTAATGCAGAAGAGGCCTTCTTCTTTTATCAATCTGTTTTCGGAGGTACTTTTTCAAAACTAATTCGCTTTAAAGACCTTTCCAACGATGCTTTCCCAATCCCAGAAGAGGAAGCAGAGAAAATCATGCACATTGCACTGCCCATTGGTCCTAATTTTTTAATGGGAAATGATGTTCCCTCCTTTTTAGGACAAGTAAACGAAAGGGAAAATCGTTCTAAAATAGTCATACATCCCGAAAGTCGTGAAGAAGCCCAACAACTTTTTGAAAAACTTGCTCTAAATGGAACAGTAGAAGTCCCCATAGATGAAAACGAAGTAAACGCTTTCTTTGTCCTTTTCAGAGACCAATTTGGCATCGAGTGGATGATTGATTTTCAACCAAAAGTGTAATTTTATTTGATGATAATTCATTATTTTCAAATAAGCTCATTTCTTTTCACTTCAATCTGATTCAAATTTCAATTAATTTCGAAAGTCGTGACGTATATTTTACCTAAAACTATTTGCGAATTTATCTTACTTTCTTATTAATTTTAGCAGATATTCATTCCAAAAACACGAAATAAATTGTATGATTCAATAATCACAAAATAAACATTCTATACAACTAACTCTTATCCTTTTACTTTATGTACGATGTTTCTGAATTTAAAGAACAAGACCAAACTATTCTATTCCAATTTATGGAAGAGTATCCTTTTGCTTTTTTAACAGGTAGTTTTTTATCTGGAGAACCAGCAGCGACGCAATTACCTGTAATACTAGAAAACAGAAATGGCCATGTGTATTTGCAAGGTCATATTATGCGAAATTCGGATCATCATCAAGCTTTTATGGAAAACCCGAATGCTTTATTGGTTTTTAGTGGACCACATGCGTATGTTAGTGCTACTTGGTATACCCAACAAAAAAGCGCCTCAACATGGAATTATATGAGCGTACATGCACAAGGTAAAATGGAATTTATGTCAGAGGAAGCATTTATGACTTTCATGCGAAAATTTACCTTAAAATTTGAAGGAAATAATACGGAATCACAAACTGTTTTAGATCAATTACCGGAAAGTTATGTCCAAAAATTAATGCCCGCCATCATTGGATTTGAGATGAAAGTTGAACATTTAAAACACGTTTTTAAATTGAGTCAAAATAAAGATGAAGCTAGTTATACTACTATACAATCAAATTTAGCGGCTAAAGGTGGTATGGAAGCCTTACTAGCAGAGGTCATGCAAAAAAAGAAATCCCAATTTTTCCCTCCACAAGAACAATAAAGTAAAAATAAATTTAAATAAAAAAGAGCTTCCTGTATGGGAAGCTCTTTACTTTTGTGACCTCGTCTGGATTCAAACCAGAAACCTTCTGAGCCGTAATCAGATGCGCTATTCAGTTGCGCCACGAGGCCTGTTTTTTGTGAGTGCAAATATAGAATTAATTTCTAGAATTAAAAAAATATTTTTCACTTTTTTTCAATAGCATGAATGGTTACATAATAACGCCAAGCAATAATAATTTTTTGAAATTTTGTAGCGCGCGCTAAATCAAGATGTTGCTTTGCATAACTTGGTAAAAGGGCTTTATTTATTTTTGCTAAAATTTTAAACATTTTTTTTTATTTTGAGACAAAACTACTAAAAAAAAACCCACATTGTATCAAAAACAACATGGGTTTCATTTCATCTTAGTAGATTTAGCTTATTTATCGTCGCTAATATACGTTTTGTTTCCGTTTTTGTTAATGTAGTATCTGCCGCCTCTTGGTCCAGTAAATACTTTCTTTCCATTATATGTGCCTGTTACTTTATCAGCTACTTTTTTCTCTGCAGCCTTTGAAGCTGGAGTTTCTTTTACATCCTCTTTAATTTCAGCAGCAGTTTTTTTCTTTACTTTAGATGTTGCTGCAGTAGTTTTCGTTTTAGCTTCAGTTTTAGTTGCTGTTGCTTTTGTTTTTTCAGCTGTTGCTTTGGTCTTTTCAGTTTTGGCATCACTTGCTTCTTTAGCTTTAGTAGCTTTTTCTTTGGCAGCCGCTTTTTCTTTGGCTGTTTTAGCTTTAGCAGCTTTTAACTTATCTTCTTTTTCTTTAGTTTCTTTAGCTAGTTTATCGGCTACTTTGGCTTTAGTTGCCGATTTTTCTTTAGCTGTTTTAGCTTTTGCGACTTCTTTTTTTTCAGTAGCTTCTTTTTTGGCTTTGGCTACTGCAGCTTCTTTTTTAGCTTTTTCTTTTTTCTCTTTTGCTAAACGTTCTTTTTTTAGTTTTTCAGTTTTGGCTCTGGCTTCACCAGCTGCTGTTTCTTGAGCAACTGCTCCAAAAGACAATAAGAAAGTCAGGGTGACTAATAAAATTTTCTTCATTTTAGTTTTAGTTAAGTTAATATTAAATAATTTTATGGATTCTATTGATCGGAATTACTACCCCTTTTTTTAGAATCACTTCATCTGCAGTAATTCCCCAAACTGTGGTTTCTGTAACGCGTTTGATGGTATCATCTTCAAAATATATTTTGATTTTTAAATGTTCTAAATTGCCTAAGGTTAAGGCACGTTCTAAATCAGACTTTCTTTGCATTACATCTTGTTTGTCTGACATCACATCTTCGTGGGGAAACTTCAAAGAGCTAACTTCTTCTTTTTCAATGGTTTGGAATTCACTCATAAGTATATACTTTTAAGGATTAGGTTAAGTAAATTAAAGTTACTTATTTTTATACAGATGAACAAATGTAAATCGCAAAAAATTAAGTCAAATCTTTCAAAAATAAACCTTAATTTTGCCTTACTATGCAAAAGATCATCAACATATTAAATAAAAGAGCGCGTTTTGACTATGAAATTATAGACAAATATAACGCAGGTATTGTTTTAACCGGAACTGAAATCAAATCAATTCGTTTAGGAAAAGCTTCTATTGCAGAAAGTTTTTGCGAATTTAATGAACGTACAGAATTGTTTTTAATTAATGCTACGATTGAAGAATATGCTTACGGCACGCATTATAACCACAAAGCCAAAAGTGAGCGAAAGTTACTTTTAAACAAAAAAGAATTAAAAAAATTAGATAAAGATTCGGACAATAAAGGTTTAACAATCGTACCTTTAAAATTGTATACGAATGAAAAAGGATTCGCAAAAGTAGAAATTGCCTTATGTAGAGGAAAGAAAAACTACGACAAAAGGGAAACCATGAAAGAAAACGACACCAAACGAGACATTGCCCGAATTAAAAAAGAATTTAGGTAATTTGGGATTTACGAATGAAAAAGCCAGAATTCACATTGAAAATCCTGGCTTTTTTGTTTTAAAATATGTCGACAAGCTCGTTATTACATTACAATTAACTGAAAACTGTGACTGAAAACTGCAACTGCGACTGCGACTAAAAACTACTTCTTCCCTCCTTTTTCTACTTTCTCTTTTTTCAGGTCGGTTTTTAATTTTTCTAAATCGGTTTTCGTTTTCTCTAATTCTTCTTTTAATTGTTCTAAATCGGATTTAGATTTGGACTTAAATTCTTTTTGAATTTGAATTTTTTGTTCTTTTTTAAATTTTTCTAAATCATCGGTGTTACCATCCGAAGAAAAACTTTTTTCAGAAAAAATCATCGTATTTCCTTTTCCATCTGAATATTTTTTGGTGGTCATTCCGTTTTCATCTGTAGTTTCTTCTTCTAACTTCATGTCCGGATTGTCACCCAACATTTCGCCATCTTTAAAGGTAAACGATTTGAAATTTCCACCTCCTAAAGAATCCATTGAAAAACCTTTTTGTAATTCTTTAAATTTATCTAAATCAATGGTGTTATTGTCCATTAATCCTTTAAACATATCGTTATTAAACAAGTTATCGAAACCATTCATCTCGAAACCATTTCCTAAACCAGCAAATCCATTCCCAAAAATATCGTTTCTTTTTTCTCCCGATTGAATATTGATTAGTCCTTTTCCTGTTCCATCAAATTGTTTTGTGATTGAAATGGGTGCAATTGGTGCATCTGAACCTACATTATAGCTTCCGGAATTTCCATCTTTGTCTTTATAAGCAATTTTAATGGCGGTAATTTCTTTTTTGTCATTACGTTTCACCCCAGTAAAAGAGACTTCAAAATCGAACTTCTTAGCATCTGTTTCATCTTGTTTCAATTGTACGTCGGTCATCGCTTTATCAATTCGCAACTCAAAACTATTGTTTTTAGGCTGTGAAAATTGTGGTAAGCGATTGTTTTGAGCAAAAGTTAGATTTGGCAAAAAAGTTATGGCACTTGCCATTACGAAACCTTGAAATAACATTTTAACATTCATAATACTTATTGTTTTAAATTTTGATGTCCAAAAATATAATTTTTACAAAAATGATTTTTAAAAATTTTGTTAATTAACGAGTTTTAACAAAAAAACCGCTTAAACAAAGCGGTTTAGATATTAATTTGTAAAATTAATTACTCTTCGAAATTTGAACCATAACCGGTAATACATAGTATAAATCGGCCGCTTTACCATCTTTTGTTCCTGGTTTCCATTTTGGTGAGTCTTTCAAAATTCTTATTAATTCATCACCTAGACCTAATTTTTTTGGGTTTTCTGAAATTATAGAAATATCTGTAATCCTACCTGTTTTAGATACAATAAATTTAGCAACTACATTCGCGTTCACATCTTTTTCGACTTCTGGTAGTTTAAAATTTTTTGCAATATATTTACGAAATTCTACGATTCCATTTTCTGGTTCAGGAGCTGTATCTGATTCTAAATTTCTGGTTGCATTATTTTTGCCGTTTTTCACTTCTATCTTAGCTCTTTCGATTTCATTTTTGGCGCGTTCAATTTCTATTTTCGCTCGTTCCACCTCTTTTTTTGCACGAGCTATCTCAATTTTTGCACGTTCCATTTCTGGCTTAGCATTTTCAATTTCTATTTTGGCGTTTTCAATTTCTATTTTAGCATTTTCGATCTCAATTTTAGCGTTTTCGATTTCCTTTTGGGTGTTAGCTTCAAAATTTTCGTCAATAACTACTTCTTCTGCAACAGCTGCTTCAACAACCGCTTCATCAATGGCTTCCGAATTAACAATTTCAAATGTATGATCTTTACTATTTACTCGAATCACAAATTCATCAATTGAAGTATCTCCTTCCACTTCATGGATTGCTGACACATTTTTATTTTTCTTAATTTTGACCTTGATAGCAATTATCTCGTTATTATTATTCCTTTTCACACCATAATATTTAGCTTCAAGTGAATAATTTTCTCTAAGATTTTGAAAAATCTCCTCTAATTCTTGATCCGTAGAATAAGCATTGATAACGTATACTACACTTTCAGAATTATTGAGTACTTTTTTCTTGTTAGTAATGTCTTGATCTAATTGTCTTTCTTTAGCAACAACTTGTACTTGAAAAAGTAACATGAACGCTACTAAAACCGGAATTACAATGACGTATTTTAACGCATTTTTCTTTTTGGATTGATTTGTGTTTAACATAATGATTCGTTTTTTGATTGATGATTGATTAAAAGTATTGATGATGGTAATTTTTGAGGATTGTGTGGATAGTTTCAACATTGTTTTTTGATAAATAGCTCTATCAGAAACTTGTTGGATAGCATAACTATCTGCTAAAAATTCTAAATTTTGCACTATGCTTTTTCGATACATCCAAACCAAGGGATTGAACCAAAAAAGGATAATAAAAAACTGTGCTAACAGCGTATCAAAACTGTGTTTTTGCAATGAATGTGCTTCTTCATGTTTCATAATATTTTGTAATTCAACCGGATTGATGAGTTCCTTGTTAAAAACAATATAATTAAAAAATGAAAAAGGGATACGCACTAGGTTTGTGTTGATATAAATCAATTTATTTTTCTTTTCTGAATAAGAAAATTGGATGATTCTAAACAACTTGAACAAGTCAAAAATGGTTTTAAATAGGAATCCCACACAAATAATTCCGTAAACATAAAAAGTAATTTCTTGAGGCGATACTAATCGCTCTTGTACCACTTCATTAGTTCCTGTTGTTGTACCAGAAACAATACCACTAACAACTGCTTCTTGAACTTCATAATATTCAATTTTCGTAAAAGTTACAAAAGGCAATAACAAAGAAATAAATAAACCAGAAAGTAAAAACCAACGAGAGTATTGATAAAAAGTTTCATTTGAAAGAGCCAATTTATATACTAAATAAAACAGCGCAAGTAAAAGATTAACTTTTAATATGTATACGAAAAAAGCCTCCATACTTACTTTTTAGTTTCGATAATATCTAAAATCTCACGAAGTTCGTCTGCCGAAATTTTTTCTTCTTCCGCAAAATACGAAACCAAATTTTTGTATGAATTACCAAAATAATTCTGAATGGCCGTTTTCATAAAGGTTTTTCTGTATTCCTCTATTTCAATAATTGGATGATACTGGTGTGTGTTCCCATATACGTTATAGGAAACATATCCTTTTTCCTCTAAATTTCTAATAATGGTAGAAAGTGTGTTGTAGTGTGGCTTATCTTCTGTAAACTCCGCCAAAACATCTTTTACAAAAGCTTTTTTTAGCTTCCATAAAATATGCATCACTTCTTCTTCTTTATTGGTTAACTTTTGCATAACTTAAATTTTGTTATACAAACATATAACTATATTTTTAGTTTTGCAACTATTTTTATAGTTAACTAACTATTTTTAACGTTTGCTTTTTCCTTAGCTACTAGATAATACACATAAATACCAATTAAAGTCCCAGTAATTCCTAGCAATCCCATAAATAACCAATTGGTTTGATAACCATAAGCTTCTACAATAGTTAAACCTACTTTCGCACTTAAAATATGCGCTAAACTATAACTCATCGTAAAAATAGCCATATAACGACCTTGTTGGTGTTTGGGAGCACGACTCATAGCAAAGGCATTTGAAAAAGGAAAATTAAACATTTCTGCAAACGACATAAAAAACATCATAATAATTAAAATGCCTGCCCAAGTATTCACCAACATTAAAAGCAAACTTATAGACATCAATAAAGTGCCAGTGATGACGACTTTCAATTTGTCTTTTTTATTTTTTTCGATGTAATTCACAATAGGCATTTCTAAAAAGAAAACCAATACCCCATTCAAAGTTAATAACAAACCAGTTTGAAATTCTGATAAGCCAAATTGTTTACTATGATATAATGGTATTGTGGTAAATAATTGAAAGAACATAATTCCAACAATTAAAGAAGTAGCTAAAAACAACCAGTAAATTTTATCTTTAAAAACCGATTTTACTAAAACATCGCCGGGTTGATTTTTATCTAAATAGGTTGATTTTTTCTTCTCTTTAACCTTTACCCAAAAAATTAAAATGGCGATAATACAAGTTAAACCATCTACCCAAAATAAGCCTTCATAGCCAATTCCCATGATAATTAATCCTCCTAAAGCTGGTCCGGCAGCAAATCCTAAATTGATCGCTAAGCGGACTAAAGTTAATGCTCGAGTTCTGTTTTCTGGTCTGGCATAAGCTCCTAATGATACAAACATCGCCGGTCGAAACATATCTGAAACTGCCATTATTAAGAACATACTTATACATAAACCATAGTACGAAGTAACAAATTGTAAACCAAAAAACATCAAGCCACTAACAAGTAAACTAAATATCATTATTCTATAAAAACCGATAGTATCGGAAAGCTTTCCTCCTAACCAAGAACCCAACATAGAACCACAACCAAAGCAAACTAAAATATTACCAATCTGCCATTCTTGAAAATGTAAATCTTCATATAAGTATTTAGACAAAAATGGCAAAACCATCGTTCCAGCTCTATTAATAAAAGTAACAAGGGTAAGAATCCAAACTTCTCGAGAAAAACCCTGAAAGTTAGAAATGTAGTTGCGAAATGCGTTGTGAATCATAATAAAATATCTGTGACAAATTTAGGCAAATTACTACTTAAAATAGGCTATTTTTGCAAAAACTATTTTCATGAAATTTGTTAATTTACATACTCATTTTTACACCAATTCCGACTCTGTTTTAGAAATCGTAAATCAATATCCGAACGAATTTTCATCTGAAATCCCGTACTATTCTATCGGAATTCATCCTTGGCATATTGACGACATACGTTGGAATGACGATTTAAAAATAATTAAAGACAAACTTTCATTAAAAGAATGTATCGCACTGGGAGAATGTGGTTTAGACAAACGTATAGATAAAATCTATAATAAGCAAATTGAAATTTTCGAGTCGCAATTGAACCTTTTACACGAAGTTTCTAAACCTGTAATCTTACATTGTGTGGCTTCTTTTGACGAAGTCATATCCTGTAAAAAAAATAGTCAACTCACTTCTTCTTTTATCTTACATGGTTACTCCAAAAATTATCAAGTGGCCAAACAAGTATTGAACCAAGGTTTTTATTTGTCTTTTGGAAAATACTTACTTCGTAATCCAGAATTAAGTGAAGTGTTTAGAAAAATTCCAAATGAAAAAATTTTCTTAGAAACAGATACTATAGCGGAAAGTTTAGAAGAAGTTTATACTTTTGCAGCAAATTGTAAAAACATTTCTGTAGAGGAAATGAAAGAAATAGTTTGGAACAATTACCAAACCGTTTTTAATTTAAAGACATAAATTATGGCAAAGTGGCAAGAAAGAGCAGCATTATTATTTAAAGAAGAAGGTTTAAATAAACTAAAAAATTCCAATGTACTAGTTGTAGGTTTAGGTGGTGTAGGATCATTTGCAGCTGAATTTTTAGCTAGAGCTGGTGTAGGAAACATGACCATTGTAGATGGAGATATCGTGGATATCACAAATATTAACCGTCAATTACCTGCTTTACATAGTACGGTTGGACAACCAAAAGTAAAAATTGTTGGTGACAGATTAATGGACATCAATCCAGAATTAAACCTGACTCGTGTGGAAGAGTTTTTATCTCCAGAACGCGCTATTGAAATTGTGCAACCTGACTTTGATTACGTATTAGATTGCATCGATAGTGTAACTCCTAAATTAAATTTAATTGTTGCAGCCAAACGCAAAAAAGTAAAAGTAATAAGCAATATGGGCGCAGGAGGAAAACTACTTTCAGATAAAATTGTGGTAAAAGACATTAGTAAAACGGAAGTGTGCCCGCTTGCTAAAAACATTCGTAAACGATTAAAAAAAGAAGGAATTTCTAGCGGTGTAAAAGCGGTTTTTTCTCTAGAACATCCAGACGAAACCAGTTTAAAGACCACAGACGGCACAAACTTCAAAAAATCATTTTACGGAACCAATAGTTGGATGCCGGCACTTTTCGGCTTACACGCTGCAGAAACAGTCGTAAAATACTTGATTAAGGAATAAAAAAAGGCTGGTTTTAGAAACCAGCCTTTTTTTATTTATAATTTATATGTCTTTTTTATATTGTTCCAACTTTTTAACATCACCACCATAATTATAAAATTCAACTTCAATAATGCAACATGAACTAAATTTCAAGCGGTTTTTATATTTTACTACTTTAACTATATTACATTTCATTTTTTTAGCAAGCACTTTCGCTCTCTCAAAATTTGAATCACAATCGCAATTATCAGTAAAACCGGTATCACCATATTTAGCTTGACCAATTCTAACAGCAGTTGGTGGTATTTGATGATATAAATCTAATATCGCAACATCATCAACTAATAATAACAAATTACTTGTGTCAACAAAAGTCGATTTTACTGCCGGAGCACATCCAAATAAAACACTTAAAAGAAATAGGGAACTTAACTTTTTAATCACAATAATTATTTTGTATTCAAATACGTTTGAACGTTATTAAAAATGCGTTCTTCAATATTTGAAATGTCGCTTTTTACGAATTTTTCTCCTAAAATATTTTCGAA
>CAZULO010000106.1:0-10662 GCA_964621245.1 uncultured Flavobacterium sp. | reverse complement strand
AGAATGACAGATGCAATATTTAAAGATATGATAGCAAACATGAAGAAGGAGATTACTGCATACAACTCTGTTTTAGAGTTAGTGGGAAACACGCCGCTCATTCAACTAAATAAAATGGCTGCCGGATTACCTGGAAACTTTTACGCCAAAGTAGAAGCTTTCAATCCTGGACATTCTGCAAAAGATAGGATTGCTATGCATATTATCAATAGCGCAGAAGAAAAAGGCATTTTACAACCCGGCGCAACCATAGTGGAAACTACTTCTGGAAATACCGGATTTAGTTTGGCTATGATTAGCATCATCAAAGGCTACAAATGCATTTTAGCGGTGAGTGACAAAAGTTCACCAGATAAAATTGACATGCTGAAAAGTATGGGTGCGAAAGTATATGTTTGTCCGGCAAGTGTGGCGGCAGACGACCCAAGAAGTTATTATGAAGTAGCCAAAAGAGTGCACCAAGAAACACCCAATTCTATTTACATCAATCAGTATTTTAACGACTTAAATATTGAAGCGCATTACCGCAGTACGGGAAAAGAAATTTGGGAACAAACCAATGGAAACGTCACACATGTAGTCGTTTGTAGCGGAACTGGCGGTACCATATCTGGAATTGGACGTTATCTGAAAGAAAAAAATCCAGCCATAAAAGTTTTAGGGGTAGATGCGTTCGGATCGGCCTTAAAAAAATACCATGAAACCAGAGAATTTGACGAAAAAGAAATCTATTCGTATAAAATTGAAGGTTTGGGTAAAAACCTAATCCCAACTGCTACCGATTTTGACATTATCGACCAATACGTAAAAGTAACGGATAAAGAAAGTGCCTTAGTGGCTCGTGAAATCTCTAGAACCGAAGGGTTATTTGTCGGCTATACTTCAGGAGCAGCTTGGCAAGCGGTAAAACAATATGCCGCACAAGGCGCTTTTGATACAAACAGTAATGTAGTAGTTGTGTTTCCAGACCACGGCTCGCGTTACATGAGTAAAATTTACAGCGACGAATGGATGCAAGAACAAGGTTTTTTAGACCCGGAAAACATCGATGATTCAATGAAAATTGAGATTGTGAAATAATTAGAATTTATAATCATACGAAATCCTCATTTTAATTTAATTTGAGGATTTTTTGTGGGAATTATTTATTTTTACAATTAACTGCGCATTTTATGATCAAAAACAACTAAGTAGCTTGCGTAGCACTTAATCGAAAACATTATGACAAAATACTTTTTTACACTTCTTCCTATCTGTCTGTTTTCTTGTAAAGAACCGAGCGTTCGTTTAGAAAAATATTCTAATTTTCCAGAAACAAACTACAAACCTTTTTTCTCTATTGCTTCTATATTACCCAACGAGCATGCTTTAACCTATCCCGTTTATTTTTCAGATCTTAAAAAAGATACTGCGCAATTTGAAATTTGGGTGCAGCACCATAAAATGTATGCGAAAACCATACAACCGGAGTCTGAGGATTTTGTACTTTTTGACTTCAATTCAAAACTACATGAAACCAAAAAAATTGAGTTTAAAAACATTAACCTAACCAAGTCATTCGATTGTGTGCTTGAAGAAAAAATCAACACGAAACAATTTGATACCGTTTATAGGTTTCGCTTAAAAAAAAGCTTCCAATTGAATCCTTTCTTTGGCGGCGAACATGTTGACACCATGGTTTTAGTAACTTTAAAACATGCTGTAATTGGGTCGTTCTTAACAGATCATGATGCCTCTGGAATGCCAATGATCTTTACCCAGAAAGGAAACCTTTTAACAAACAGCTTTGATTATTCTAAATTTAAAGAAGTTGTATTAGAATAAATAATACTCTATGCAAAGCCTCCCCACGCTAAGGCGAGCATCTCGCTCGTACACATAAAATTAACAAGCATAAGACAAACCCTAGCACTAGCTAAAACAAAACCACTTCACCCAACTGCGCAACGTTAACAACATAAAGATGCTATTTAGTAGAATTTAATAAACTTAAACGCCATAAATAAGTTCCTTAAGCCCTATTTAAGCCTTGTGACTTCAACGTTGGGGTTCCATACTCCTAATTTGGGGTTCCATTCTGTTAATTTGGGGTTTCTAAGCTCAACATTGGGGTTATTATACCTCATACTTAGGTTTTCATATTCCTAATTTGGGGTTTCATTCTGTTAATTTGGGGTTTCTAAGCTCAACATTGGGGTTATGATACCTCATACTTAGGTTTCCATATTCCTAATTTGGGGTTCCATTCTGTTAATTTGGGGTTTCTAAGCTCAACATTGGGGTTATGATACCTCAAACTTAGGTTTCCATATTCCTAATTTGGGGTTCTATTCTGTAAATTTGAGGTTTCTAAGCTCAACGTTGGGGTTATGATACCTCAAACTTAGGTTTCCATATTCCTAATTTGGGGTTCTATTCTGTAAATTTGAGGTTTCTAAGCTCAACGTTGGGGTTATAGTACCTCTAACTTAGGTTTCCTTATTCCTAATTTGGGGTTTCATTCTGTTAATTTGGGGTTTCTAAACTCAACGTTGGGCTTCTTACATCATTATACACAAATAAATCCACCATTATCGCACAAATCCTTCTGTATGGCGTATAAAATAAGATGATATACATCCTGCAACTATTGATAATTCAAAAAAATTGGAAAGCATAAAATAATTTATTCCCACATTCATCACACGAAATCCTCACTTCATGACAAAAGTGAGGATTTCTTTTTTGGAACCTGCTACATTTACTAGTGTAAATTAATTTTTAACAGTACTGAAAGCAACATTGACTTTGCAGTCTTACTAAACCCATTTATTGAAAACAAACACTAAAAAACGAAACTATGAAAATTTCAGGAGAAACCATTGCAACCCTTGCTCATGCTGCCCCAATGAGTGAATTAACCAGTTACCACCAAACCTTGGTCGAGAAACACAAAGACCTTGATCCAAATGAGAATCCAGTCAACCCAGATGCTACACTTTTAATGTCTTTTAACGGATATTATAGCTTAGAGAATGCGCCAGGTGCTTTTTTCGCCATCGACACCAATATATACGTAAACAGTACGGCAAAAACCCAAGTAACCGATGTGGCGTTATTAGTTTCTTTAGACGGAACTACTTCATTCCGTTTTCCGTTTACAGGCACTTTTGACGGTACATTACTAATACAGAAAAGCAACAAAACAGACGGATTAAACGTAGAATTAGCTATTGTTCGAACAGACGGAACCAACGGAATTATCGCTTCTTGTTTGGGAACTATTTCTATGCATAGCAACCCTTTGGTAAATATTTCAGGAACTACTTATAACAATCCTATTCCTATTTCTCTTTTTACGGGCAATTATAGTGTAAAACCACAAAATACTACAAGCGAATCCTCAATACTTACCCTGCAAATACAAGACACTACCATACTGTATGATTATGGAACAAATAGCGGGAATCTAATAGAGGTACCATCCTACTGCTATAATTTGAACATGTATTTCTTTACGTTCAAAAAAGACAACCAATCCATTAGTTTAATTATGGGTACGGCTGCAGCTGGCGGATTTGCTTGTAATAACATGGTGATAGATGATACTACAAAAGCGGTTACCACAAGGTCGTTTCAAACTATTTTGAATCCGAATCAATTCACATTGGCATCTCCAAATCTTTCAAGTGCGGCTTTAGCTGCTTTTAGTGGCTATTATCAAATTCCATCTACAACTTCTCCCAATGCTTTTGTATCTATTCAGGCGCAATATGTAACTATAATTGGTCAGTTGGATGCTTATGTGGTGATGATTAGCGTTTCGATAGATGGCAGTACATCAAATGGTTATTATTTCGAAGAAAGCAATATGTCTTTTGTAAACAATACGTTAACGATGACATTGGAAGACAAATCAAACATTACTTTAACATTCGATAGACAATATAATTCTAACGATGGTTCTCTTGTTTCTATTCACGGAAATATTGGTGACCTAGCAGTTACTGGCAGCACCCTTTTTAACCCAGTTCCTTTATCTGTATTTGGTGGAGCTGTGATGTCAAATGCGGCTGGAATGCAGTTAACTGTTGTAAATGATAACGAAGTGGTTTATGCAGGAACTCGAATTACTACCACTATGAATTCTATTTTGTACGTGCCTCTTATGTATATTTTAGCTTATCCTCCAACAAATACAAATACTGTGATGTCTTTTGGTACAGATGGTTTAAAAGGAAATACGTGCATCATTACAGATAATAATAACGTGTATGTGGTTAATGCTATTTTAGAGTAAGCTTTTATAAAGGATACGATTTATACTTTGACAAAGTCATCCCTAACACTTAATAAGTTATACCGTAGCAAATACAAATTTCATAAAATAGCATATCATAAACTTAAAATTTGACAATTGAATTAAACCTTTAGGATATGAAACTGTCAAACACTAAACTTTAAAATAAAGATCAATATGAAAAATGTATTTCAAAAATTAGTTGTAGCCATAGTATTAGTAAGTTCAATTGGAGTTTCAGCGCAAGACAGAAAAGAGAAAATAAAAAACAGTACGCCAGAAGAAAGAATTGAAAAAAGAACTGAAAAACTAGCAGAAAAATTAAGTTTAGATGAAAACCAAAAAAAGAAAGTCAAAGAAATTTTAGCAGCGCAACAAAAAGAAAACAAAGGAGCTGTGGAAGAATTAAAAGCGGAAAGACAAAAAGCTTTAGAAAAGAGAAAAGCCTTAATGAAAGAGCAACACGAAGAATTAAAAGCGAAACTAAAACCCGTATTAACTGCAGAACAATTTAAAAAATGGGAAGCCATGCAGGAGGAGAATAAGGAAAAAATAAAAGCACATAGAAATCGAAAAAAAGAATAATAATTCATTAAAACGTGCGCTTTATTAAAAATATTTTCTATTTTTGATAAAACTATTAAACAAATTACAATGAAAAATGTATTAGGTGCTCTTGTTTTATTCTTCGCTTTTTCTATGCAGGTAAATGCACAAGAGAAAATTACAACAGTAGATGAAAAAATAGAAGCAAAAACCAATTTAGCCGCTTTAAAAGAAGTTGTAACTTTAGAAGGAACTTTAAATGATGATTTGTTTCGTTTATTTGAATACAAATACAAAAGCTTAAACTCCAATCCTTCTACAGATAAAAAAGTAGAATTAGCTAAAATTATAGAAGCTAAATTAAGAGCTACTTTAACTAACGATCAAATGTTAGCCATTGAAAAGAAAGAAGGTTTGTTGAAAAAACTTACTCACTAAAAATAAAAACCCGTTTCGTAACTAAACAAAACGGGTTTTTTATGTAAATTTAGCCTGCTATCTTCACAGATACAGGCTTATTTATTTTAAAAGTGGAGCTATTTCATTAACAGCTTGAATTGTAAAATCTAAATCTGCATACGTTAACGCATCGGTAATAAACCAAGTTTCGTAAGCAGATGGCGCAATATAAATACCTCTTTTCAACAATTCATGGAAGAATTTTTTAAAGGTATCATTATCTCCGTTTCTTGCTGTTTCAAAATCATAAACGGCATCTTTCGCAAAGTGTACCGAAATCATTGATCCTACTCTATTAATCGTAAAATCAATATGATGCGCTGTTAATACCTCATCAATTCCTTTTCCTAAATAAGCTGTTTTTTCTTCTAATCTTGTAAAAATAGCTGCATCTGCATTTAACTCTAACAACATCTGATAACCAGCTGCCATCGCTAAAGGATTTCCAGAAAGTGTTCCTGCTTGGTATACAGGTCCTAAAGGCGACAACATGTTCATGATTTCATTTCTTGCCGCAAAAGCACCAACAGGTAATCCGCCACCAATTACTTTTCCAAAACACACAATATCAGCAGCCACACCATATAATTCTTGTACACCTCCTTTTGCTAAACGGAAACCTGTCATCACTTCATCAAAAACCAAAACAGCTCCGTTTGCTTCACATAAAGCTTTCAAACCTGCTAAAAAACCTTCTTTTGGAGGAATACACCCCATATTTCCGGCTACTGGTTCTACAATAATAGCAGCAATTTCGTTTTTATTCGCTTCAAAAATAGACTTAACATGATCTAAATCATTATAAGTTGCTAACAAAGTATCTTTGGCAGTTCCTTCCGTCACACCCGGACTATTAGGTACTCCAAAAGTACTTAATCCACTTCCAGCAGCAATTAAAAAAGAATCTGAATGCCCGTGATAACAGCCAGAGAATTTTATGATTTTATCACGCTTGGTGAATCCACGAGCCAAACGAATGGCACTCATACAAGCTTCTGTTCCCGAATTCACAAAACGAATTTTATCAATATTAGGCACCATTGAAATCGCTAAAGCCGCAATTTTAGTTTCTAATTCGGTTGGAGTACCAAATGAGGTTCCTTTTTTGGCTTTTTCAACTATAGCTTGCACCACAGGTTCATGAGCATGACCTAAAATCATAGGTCCCCAAGAGTTAATATAATCGATGTACTTATTACCATCCTCGTCATATAAATACGCGCCTTTGGCTTCTTTTATAAAAATAGGAAAGCCACCCACACCTTTAAATGCTCTCACTGGCGAATTTACTCCTCCAGGAATTACTTCATTTGCCTCAACAAATAACTGACTACTTCTTTGATATAACATTATTTTTTTACTTTTAAATTTTGACCTATCGAAATTCCCGTATCTTCTATATTATTTAATGCTTTTAAATCGTCTACAGACAAATTATATTTTTTGGAAAGTGAATATAAGGTATCACCTTGTTGCACCGTATGTATGCCATTAACTTGCTGTTTTACTTTTGGTTTAGGAACAAAATCCCTACCTAACACTTCGTTGTCTATTTGATATAATTCGTAGCGTTCAATAATTCCAATTAACTTAGAAGGGTATAAAGTATCTGTAGCATAACCTGCTTTTTTCAAACCATTGGCCCAAGATTCATAATCACCTTTATCTAATGCGAACAAAGATGCATATCGCTTTCTAGAAGATAAAAAAGTAGAGTGATCTTTGTAGGATTCCGCTGGATCTTTATACTTTCTAAAACATTCTTGAGCTGCATCATCATCATACTTAACTGATTCACCCGTCCAACCTGTATGGCATTTAATCCCAAAATGATTGTTAGCTTCTTTGGCTAAGGTACCAAAACCAGCACCAGATTCTAATATACCTTGTGCGATGGTAATACTAGCTGGAACGCCATGAACTTTCATGTTATTTTTTGCCGTTTCTTTAAAATTTGCAATATATTTTTTTACATCTTCGGTTGTGGCTTTAACTTTTGAAGTCGCTACTAAAATCTCACTTCCCGTTGGTTGCGCAACTTTTGGAGTTTCCGTTTTAATTACAGGAGCCGTTACTACTGGATTTCGCTTAGAAACTGGATAACTTTTGGTACTGGTTGCTTTTTTAGTTGTTCTAATTTTAGTAGACCCACAACTAACCATAAGCATTCCTATGATTATGAATATTATTTTTTTCATATTATAATTTTTGCTTTCCCTTTTTTTTCTAACATGAGATTCATTCCTTTTACACCTTGTAAACCACCTGTATGAATGGCTAATATTTTTGAATTAGGTAAAAAGTAATCATTTTCAATTAATGAAATAATACCAAACATCATTTTTCCCGTATAAATTGGATCCAATGGCACTTGGTATTTTAATTGAAAATCATTCATAAATGCAATTAACTCATCTGTAACTTTACCATAGCCCCCAAAGTGGAAATCGGTATTTAAAATCCAATTCGATTTGTTTGCAAATTTACTAATATCTTGTTGTAAAAAATCACCTTTTAAGGAAGAAAATCCAATAATATTTTGATTAGGGTTAGCGCTATTAATAATACCACTAATAGTTCCACCAGTGCCAACAGAGGTGCAAATATGGGTAAAATCAACATCTAAATCTGTTAAAATCTCTTCACAGCCTTTTACTGCTAATTCATTCGTTCCTCCTTCTGGTATAAGATAAAAATCTCCAAATTGGTTTTTCAATTGATCTAAGTAATTTGCAGTTTCTTTTTTTCTATATTCCTCTCTTGAAACAAAGATAAATTTCATTCCCAATTGCGCTGCCTGACTTAAAGTTGGATTTTCATGAATTTTGGATTGTAACTCTTCACCTCTAATGATTCCAATTGTTTGTAAGCTGTGTAAATTACCAGCACCAGCCACAGCTAAAATATGATTCGAAAAAGCACCTCCAAAAGTAAGAAGCGTTTGTTTATTTTGAGCTTTGGCTTCTTCCAGATTGTATTTCAATTTTCGAAATTTATTTCCAGAAATAATAGGATGCAACAAGTCTTCTCTTTTCAAATAAAGAGTAATAGAGTTTTGTAAAAAAAGTGATATAAACTGATTGTTAGACATAAAAAATCCCAAATAAGAAAACCTATTCGGGATTAAATATAAATAATTATTTGATTAGTTTCCTACAATAATTTTCTTTTCTGCTGAAACATTATCAATAGTGTTTAATTTCACTATATAAATTCCATCACTTAAAACATTAGTTGGGATTTCAATTAAACTGTTATTTCCTAATTTTTTCTTGGCAACTACTAACTTTCCAGTAACATCATATAATTCAAAACTAGCTATGTCTTGATTTAATGGATTCATAATCGTTAACAAAGCATTTTTGTTATTTTGAAAAATTTGAAAAGAAGCCGCTATAGAAGCATTAGTATCGTTTGATAAAACATCGGCATTTTTAAACGTAATTTCATATCTTGAAGTACTTTCACCAGCTGGGAAATTAACTTGAAATGAATTGTTTAAGATGTCGTGATAAATACCTGTTTCTTTATCGTGTAAATACATTTCATTTGCATCAGAAAAGTTAATCATATCTGAAACTTTAACAGTATATCTAGCATCAGAAGCGGATTTAAATGCGATAGGGATTTTTTTATCTGAATCAAAAGGAAGCGTAGTAATTACTGCTTTTTTATTATCATTTTGATTAAAATATACTAAATCTGCACTTTCAGTGTCGGGAGCTATAGCGTCATACCCAATATCGTAATTATCTGAAGTATTTGGATTGAAAGCTATAACTAATTCTCTGGATTGCGTATCATTCAAAATCACTTCTAATTTAATTTGAGGCACAGGTAATTTAGAGATTCTAGTATAATCAAGACCTGCTACATTAGGAATATCTTCCCAAAACGTTGAATTAGCTGAAGAAGTATTTGTGCTTCTTTCAAAAGTAGATTCATTTAAAACCCCTTCTTTCACAAACACACGATATAAGTTTTTCATAGTTACAGAACCTGCTGCAACACCTTCTACCATAAAACCTTGTCCAATTGGAGAAAATTGTCTTTTGAAGTTTGAACCTGTAGATGGACCAGTAGAAGTTTGACCTCCAGAACCGTTATACGTATTCCAAGTTGCCGAAGCCCATGAACCCGGAGATCCAACATTTGTACCATTAGCTACATATGTACCATATCCGCCTACATAAGTATTTAAATTATGAGAAGCTCCAGTTTTACTGTGTTCCCAAAAGTAAGCTTCACCTCTAATTACATTCGGATTTCCACCTGCACTTACTACACCAGTACTTGGATTAAATGATCTTCCGCTATTTTCAATTAAAAACATATTTAGATTGATTGCACTTGCATAGGGATTTCCAATTAATGTTCTATTTCCATTTGAAACAGCTATGCTAATAGTACCGTCATTCGGTCTACCTCTAAAATCATATCTTTGCGCTACACCTGTTTTGTTTGTTACGCCATCAGCATCCACAACTAAACCATCCGTTCCAGAAGTACCTTTCATAGAAAATCCTTCACCTGGATTTATAGTAACACCATTCCCTACAAATTGCCAACCTGCATAAACAGGAGTTTGATTCACAAATCGCCATACCCAATATGGTGCTATTTGCATAGTTCCACCCGCACCACCAGTGGCTGTTCCATTATAATTACCCATTGGTAAAATTTCAGCTGCTGTAGAAGAAATAAGCCCTGTTGGTCTGTTCAATAAAGAGATACCAAATGGGTTTCCGGCAGCACCGCTTCCAACTGGCGAACACCAATAATTATATTGAAAATTATTTACTGTTCCTTCCTGAAATACAGAAAGCTTTCCTGTACCTGAATTAACAGAACTACCTGTACCTTTTTGTAATAACTGTGATGTATTTCTTAAATAAAAATTTCCAGTATTATTTAAATTTACATCATTCATTACCGTCATATATTGATTTGTCATGAAAACAAATGATCCATCTTTAACAAATAATTGCGCAGTAGCAACGTTTAAAAAGGCAATGAATACACCTAAAAGTAGACTTTTTTTCATAGGTTGAAGGTTTAATAAACAAATGGTATTATTTCAAATTTAGAATAAAATATCAATTATACAAAACGTAAATATTTTAACTATCTAAATATCAATACAAATATATAAATTTAAAACTAAAAAAATATAAAATACCAAAAAAACTTAAACATCATAAGATTGGTAAGTCTAAATAACAGTATTTAACACCTAGAAATTTAAAATCAATTCACTTCCTTTAATGCTTTTTTTTTAAATCATAAACCCTACTTCAAGCTTTCATTTTCAAAAAAAACACCTAAAAAATTATGTTCAATATAGTAAAACAATAAATATACTTCAAAAAAAAAAAAAA
>CAZULO010000105.1:9104-10670 GCA_964621245.1 uncultured Flavobacterium sp. | reverse complement strand
GTTTAGATGTTTTTGAAAACGAACCGACTCCAGAAATTCAAATTTTAATGCATCCAAAAATTTCGTTAACCCCACATATTGGTGCTGCGACATTAGAAGCTCAGGATAGAATTGGTACAGAATTAGCAGAACAAATTATAAGTTTATTGAAAAACGAAAATTAATTCGGATTATCATCCCATAATTAGCAAATGAAAAAAAGCCACGATGTAAATACAATCGTGGCTTTTCATTTATTTCTAAAAAGGTATTCCGTTATTTTTTGATTACTTTTTGATCATGTGAACCATTTGATATGACATATATTCCTGAAGGAAAAGAAGTCAGATCAATTTCTGTTTGTTGTGCAGAAGTTGGTTTAATTTCTAACACTTTTTGACCTAAGAAATTAAAAACGCTTACTATCTGAGTCTTTTCATTGTGAGCAATTGTTATTTTTCCAGTCGTAGGATTTGGAAATACTTTGAATTGATTCACATCTACATTAGAATAATTAGAGGTATTTTTTGAAGCACTATTTAGGTTTGTTTTTTGAATTTGTCTAGCTTCAAAATCATTGGAACATCCTTCAATATAAGCTCTAAACATGGATCCACTTACCGCAGTAAAACCTGCTTTTAAAAGTACTTCATTTGTGGCATGATATATTCCAGTTGCTCCTACATTAATTGTGTTTACAGCAATAATAGTTTGAGAAGCCTGAATTAAATCTGTAAAAGGAGAAGTAACATTTAAAGTTACTAACACGTCATTTAAACAAGGCACACAAGTCGTCAAGCAAGCACCCGCAATTACATTGTTTGTGATAACAGCCCTTGGTTGTGGACCAAAACCTAAATTAAAATTAATACCGACAGGTTGCCTATGACAATAGCTCATAATGGTACCACCACCACTTGGATAACCTGGTAAAGTACAACCGCCTTCCGTATAATCTGCACAACTATCAATAGCCGTATTATTACCATTCCAAACACAAGCGTGCGTGTGTCGAGAACCAAACAGATGTCCAAATTCATGTGAAACCACCATAACATTCCAACTGTAAGCTGGAATTTGCACTATTGTATTCGTTAAGCTTCCTGAGACACATAAACTTGAATCTACATTACTATTACAAATGCCATTAAAACCTGCCGCTATTCCACCACCAACACTTCTAAAGGTCAGTAATTGTCCCAGATTACCATTAATAGCGCTGGTTTGACTTTGAAATTGGGAAAGCAAAGCCGAAGTAGTAGTTGCTGTATAAGGATCAACAGTATTCCAAATTACAACTTGTGAAAGCATCGTACTAATTCCATCATTGGCATATAAAGTGCCTAACTGATTGTATAAGTTGGTAACATAATTGGTAACATTAACCGTATTTCCTAAATTTTGAAACATATCAAACTCGGTTTCAAAATACAAACGCACGCAATTATTAGTTAATCCGTTAGGTAAAATATTTTGATAATTTTCAATTTCATTCGAGTCTAACGGACTATCAGGCATTTCACAATTAAAAACAGGTATATCATATAGATCTTTATCCGCATATAAAATCATTTCGTTACTAGACTT
>CAZULO010000105.1:0-9004 GCA_964621245.1 uncultured Flavobacterium sp. | reverse complement strand
GTAAGTAAGTTATCATACACTTTAAATTTAGCTTGTGCCGCTTTTTCTATCAGTTTAGTTGCAATTTTACCTTTTTCTTGGGCTTGCAAGATATAGTTACATCCTATCAAAAATGTACTAATTAATATAATTTTTAACTTTTTCATAATTAAGTATTTAATTTATTTAACTATGATACTATTTAGTTGTTAATTTGGCTTCTAGAAGGGCTAATTTCTTGTTCAGATCAATAATATACAACGTTAATTCTTCAATTTTTTCTTGTTGAATTTTAGTCATTTCACCAATACTAATTCCTTCTAGTTCGACTTGTTTCGCAGAGGGAACATTCGGTAAATGTTTGTTTGTTTCAATAAAACGTTCTACTTCCGCTAAAGGCTTTAACACATAATTATCCGCAAATACATAATCTGCCCAACCAGTTCGAACTCTTACTTCGTCAGCTAAAATTCCACCTTTGACAAATAATTTATAAGCACTAATATCCGCTCCTCCAATTGCTGTTGGGAAATTTGTTGTTCCTACTCCTACTTTACCTGATGTTCCCACTTCTTGAATTGTTAAGATTTTATCTCCAGCTGTATGAAACGCAATTTTTCTATTCTCATTTGTACCAGGAATATTAAAAAGTAAATCTCCACCACCTAAAGTTCTAATTACCGCATCATTTGGCTTCGAAAATCCATCAAAACAACTATTACAAGATGAAATACCAACTTCTAAAGAAGCCGTTCCAGTCGTTAACTTTAAATTTGGATTAGAAGCTCCAGAAATATCTAACAGAGCAGAAGGACTAGCTGTTCCAATACCAACTCTACCATTGCCGCCATTTACTTGAAAAAGTGTTGGATTCGTTTCGCTAAAATTTCTTATAAAAAAAGTTCCATTTGAACCTCCTGTAGCATTTAAAATAAGGCCGTTATTTTGTCCTGTAAAAGTTACTAAATCATTTGTTGCCGTAACTTCTTGTCTACTTCCTGAGTTAATTCTGTAATTTCTACCAGCCATAGTTGTAGAAGTTACTCGAAAATCATTCGCTACATCTAAAGTGGCAGTAGGAGAAATTAAACCTATTCCAATTTGTCCATTTGCAGCAATACGCATTCTTTCTGTACTAGAAGTAGAAAAAGACATGGTATTAGCTAGTGGTCTGAATATTCCATTTCCGCCATTTATATCATTTCCACCTAAAGTTGTTCCTTGAAATCCGATAGCTGGATTAGCTGCTGTGTTTCCAGAAGCTGCTAAAATTCTAGAACCTCCAGCATTTGGAGAAAATAATGAAGTTCCTGTGATTTGTTGTGCGGATACTTCTGAGACAGACAAAGCAATAATCAAAGCTGCACATGTAGTTTTAAAATTTTTCATAATTTTTTTTATTTAGTTTCCCCTACTCTATAATTGGCTTTTCGGGTTCCGCCCATTTTTATTTTGCTCGAAAAGAACATGACAAAATTGCGTTCGGAATGCGAAAAAATTGATGAGTAAAGCACTAAAATTAATTTGTTGAATCCCTAAAAAAATATCCGTTATTTAACGGTATCTAAAATGCGTAAACAACTAGAACTTCATTTATAAAAAATTGATTTCTTTGTATCGATTTAAAAACTAATATTTAAACTAAAACAAAAATTATGACATTAATTACAATTTTAATTACCGCTATTATTTCAGCAGCAGCCATGTATTTTTATTTAAGAAGAAATCAAGTGAGTCCTACAAAAAGTGCACAGATTTGTAATGACTACAGCAACTACCAACCTAGTACTTTACAAACCGGTTTGGTAGGTGATATGATTTCTATTTACAGAAAAAAACAACACAAAACGATTACTACTAATTTACTTCCAGAAGATGCGCACACGATTTGGTTTGACTTAGAAACCATCAAAAAGTTCATTTTTCATTTTGAAAAAAATGTTCAAAAAAATGGAATTTCAAATACTGAAAAATTAGGATTACGCATCTATTATGCTTCTTATCCAAAAAAAGAAACTTGGAAGAATGAACAATACCAAGAATTAACTGGCTTTTTAGGTAATCCGCTTACTGAAAAATATGAAGAAAAACATACCTTAGTTATGTTACCTACTATAAACATTAATGGTAAAAATACTGATTTTAATCCTTTAAATATTGATACTTATACTACTGGATTACCCATTTATAAAAGACCAAATTCGGATATTGATACCTTTGTAGATCAATCGGTTGCTGCTAAAGTTTCTGTTATGGCACTGACTGCAGATTCTAGTAAAACGAATTCAACAGGTAGCCAAACACAAACGGTTACTACAGGAAGTACTATGGCTCAAAATCATGGTGCGTTATATCCACCATTCAGTGTAGATGGTGCAGCTTTTCCATGATCAAATTAATTATTTCTATTTCTATTGAAAAATAAAATTTCAATTTTTTAAAACCTTATTTTAATAGTTATATTGCCAAATATAAAATACCATTTATAAATATGACGCCAATACAAACCATTTTATACCAATTTCTCGATATAACGGAAGGTATCGCTGCAATTACTGGAATAATTTATTTTAAAAAACTAAAAAACAGTTATTGGAAATGGTTTGTTTTGTATTTAGTATTTATTTTTATTGCGGAAATATTTAGTAAGTATTTCTTAATTGAGCTTCCTAAAATAAGAAAATACTATTATGATTACTTTGTGATTCCTATAGAGTTTTTATTTTTTTATTGGCTATTTGCAAAAAAATCTTTAAACTCAAATCGCTTATTTAACTGGAGTTGTTTTATTTATTCCATATTTTATATCTTACACTTGTTTCATATGGATCAGGTAAGAATAATAAGTTCTATGAGCTACACGGTTGGTGTTTTTTTATTAGCGATAATGGTTTATTTAGAATTTATCAAACAAATTAAATCAGACGAAATCATTCATTTTCAAACTAATAAAATGTTTTATATAAATATGGGAGTGATGTTGTTTTATGTAGGAACTTTACCTTTTTTTGCATTTGATAAATTTATTTTTGAACACTTATTTGAGGTTTGGAATTATTATTACACGTTTTTTTTGATTTCAGTTAACTTGATGTATATTCTATTTACTTTATCATTTATATGGGGGAAATCGAAACCATAGTACCAATTATTTTATTTAATTTATTTTTTCTTCTTTTTATATTGGGAATTTTAATTTTCATTCATCAATATAAATTAAAAAAGAAAGAACATCTTATGCTCTTAAATCATAAAGAGGAAGAACATAAACAAGAACTACTTACCACACAGTTAGAAATTCAGGTACAAACCATGGAACATATTGGTAGAGAAATTCATGATAATATTGGGCAGAAATTAACGTTAGCCAGTTTATATACTCAGCAATTAAGCTATGAAAACAAAGCGCCTCACATAAGTGAAAATATTGAAAGTATAAGTCAATTAATTAATAATTCATTATCCGAATTAAGAGAACTTTCCAAATCTTTAACCAGTAATTCAATAGAAAGTCTCACATTAATCGAATTAATCGAACAAGAATGCCTTAAAATAAACGCTTTACAAATTTGTCAAGTACACTTTACCTACAAACTAGAAATTACGAATTTAAATTATCAAATAAAAAGTATTTCTTTACGGATTATTCAGGAGTTTTTACAAAATAGCATTAAACATTCCAAATGTAAAAACATTACTATTGACTTATATTTTAAAGAGAAATTAATGTATCTTATTTTAAAAGATGACGGCATTGGTTTTAATAGTAACAAGCTTAAAACAAAAGGAATTGGCTTAAACAACATGAAGAAAAGAATTGAAATTATTGGTGGAACTTACACTTTAGAAAGTAAAATAAAAGAAGGAACTCAGGTAACTTTACTAATACCTATAAAAGAATGAAAAAAACAATTGTTATTGTAGATGATCATATTTTAATTGCGAAAGCTTTAAGTGGAATTATTGCCAATTTTGAAGATTTTGATGTGCTTTATGAATGTGAAAATGGTTTAGATTTACAAAAAAAAATAGTCAAATCAAGTCCAATTCCTGATATCGTTTTATTAGACATAAGTATGCCTATAATGAATGGTTTTGAAACTGCACTATGGCTAAAAGAACATTATCCTCAAATTCAAATTATGGCTTTAAGTATGCAAGACGACGAAAAAAGCCTAATAAAAATGGTGAAAAATGGCGCTAATGGCTATTTATTAAAAAACACACACCCCGTAGATTTAGAAAAAGGGTTACTTACCATGACTAAAACAGGTTGCTTTTATCCTGATTGGGTTGCTACAAAAGTTATTGCGAGTTTAAATAACGAAAATAAATCCATCAAATTTTCTGATAGAGAAAAAGAGTTTTTGAAATACGCAACAACCGAAATGACCTATAAAGAAATTGCTGAAAAAATGTTTTGTAGTCCACGAACTGTAGAAAGTTATAGAGATAGTTTATTTGAAAAATTAGAGATTAGAACAAGAGTTGGATTAGCTGTATATGCTATAAAAAATGATTTAGGTTAAACTAAATAACAGAATTAAAGCCAGTGTTTTACAGAGAATACTTAAACTAATAAATAACCAACAAAATTGTTTTTTTTTTTAAATAACTCAATAAAATTAGAAGTTTATATTCAAACATTAGATGAAACTATTTTGAATGTTTTCATTTGCGAGATAAAATTCAAAGTAAAAACCAATTCATTTATTTTTTTATTATCTTTATTCAAACTAAAAAAATAAAAACCTATGTTTGATCAATTAACTGAATTAGTAAAACAGTATGCAGGTGATGCCGTTGTAAACAACCCTGCTGTACCAAATGAACAAAATGAAGCTGTAACAGAGGAAGCAAATAGCTCTATACTTTCTGGTTTAAAAGACATGGTTGCTAGTGGTAACATTGGTGATTTAGCCGGAATGTTATCCGGAAAAACACCTATTGACATGAATAATCCAGTAGTAAAAGAATTAGCTGGAAAAGTTACTGGAAATTTAGGCGAAAAATTTGGCTTGTCACCAGATGCAGCTGGAAGCGTAGCTGGCGGATTACTTCCTAAAGTATTAGGTGGTTTAGTTGGAAAAGCGCAAGATCCAAATCAGCCAGGATTTAATATCCAAGACCTAATTGCTGGAATTTCTAACGGACAAGGTGGCGGATTAATGGATATGGTAACCAAATATGGTGGTCAATTCGGCTTAGATCAAGACGGCGATGGTCAAGTTGGAATGAGTGATGCAGTAGCCGCTGTAACAAAAAAATCTGGTGGTTTAGGCGGATTATTGGGAAAACTATTTGGTAAATAAAAATTTATTTGCTCACAATATAAATTAGCATCGATTATTCGGTGCTTTTTTTTATCTTTATACTTTCATTGAAAAAGCCATGAGAACCTATTTATTTCTTGCTTTACTTAGTGTCATTTTTCTATTTTCCTGTAACTCTAATAAAAATTTCAGTTCAGAATCTGTAGAAAAATTGACTAGTGATACCATACACATCTCAAATCCTGATTTAGATTATGATGTGATTATCATAGATGGTGGATTCACTTCATGGTTCAATACCAATGCAAAACCTAAATACTTTTATACCCAATCGTACCTAGAAACTAGAAACAGAACTTGGGTTATAGAATGGAACAACCGAACTAGAAACCAAAGACAATTTGGAAGCATTTATGATATGCCAATAAATTATGAAAGTAATATTAATTATGGCTATAACGTAAATTACATGATTTACAATTATTTAGTATATTTTCAATTCACAAACAAACAACAATTAGGAGGCTTTCCAGCCCGTTTATAATTTATGGACAAACTCAAACAACGTTGGAATTTAACCAGCAATTTTCAAGTCGTTATTATTTTTATCGTATTTGCTATAACTGGTTCCACAGCTTCTTATCTTTCCAAACCTATAACAGCAGTTTTAGGAATCACTAAAGAAAACCTAACTTGGTTATATTGGCCGTTTAGAATTTTAATCATCTTCCCAGTCTATCAAATATTACTAGTACTAATTGGCGCTATTTTCGGACAATTTACATTCTTCTGGAATTTTGAAAAAAAAATGTTGGATCGATTAGGTTTGGGACGAATTGGTAAATTTGTGGATGAAAAAATATTAAACAATAAAGTAAAATAAATTGAATTCTATTCTTTCCTTTTTCACTCAAGAATATGCATTTTTAGAAAAAAGTTTTTCATTTAATTTTAAAAAAAGTTTATTACTAGGTGTTTTCTTTATAATTTATTTGTTTTTAATAATCAGTGGTGAAACAATCCCTTTCCCATTAGTTATTTTAGTTTATTCTTGTTTTGGCTTTATTGTTTTTGCCTCATTTATATTTTCTTTTTATTATCTCCCAAAATATATATTCCCAAATCTTTACACTAAGTTAAGCTTAATAAAATATATAATTTGGTTTGCAACTACTATGTTATTTGGGACCATTTTATCTTATTTTTTTCATTGTTTTGTATATGAAAATACAATAGGATATGTTGGTTTTATTTTATATGTAAAGTACATTTCAGTGCTACTATTTCCGATTTTATTTTTAGCGATTTTATTAGACTATATTTCTTCATTAAAAAATAAATTATTCGATATTGAGGGTATTAATAATCAAATTTCTGCAAATAGTTTAATTATTAGTAAAGAAAATGAATTCTATAAATTTAATAGTGAAAACAAAAAAGAAAATTTAGAATTACTACCAAACGATATTTTGTTTGTCTGTGCTGCGGATAATTATATTGAAGTATTTTTTGTAAATAAAAATCAAGAACTAGAAAAAAAATTGATTCGAAGTAAAATTAAAACGATCGAAAACGATTTACATAATAATTTCTTAGCGAAAACGCATCGTTCGTATTTGTGTAATTTGAAAAATGTTTCTAGAATTTCTAAAGTGCAAAACAATTATTTTTTACATTTTGATCGATTCAATTTAAAAACACCAGTATCTTCATTAAATGTAGAACATGTTTTCAAGGAATTAAATCAAAAAAACGTTCCCTAATTCACCACAAAAAAACATTTTAGCCCCAAAAACTATTTGTTCACCCCAAAAAACATTACTCTACCCCTATTTTTTTTATTGGATAAATCGATGCTATACATTTGTTCAAAATTTAAAATATGAAACACATGAAATCGAAAATTCTTAAAATTAGTATCTTATTAATTATTATTTCAGCCTTATCAAATTGTAAAATTTACAGATTTGTAGTTTATAATTTTTCAGATATTACAGATTATAAAATCTTTCCATTTAATAAAATTGAAAACAGCACAAATCAATTTATTTTCCCTAAAAGCAACCAATCTTTTCCAATAGATTCTGTATCATACACCACAAAAAAACGTACAAATAAAAAATCATTTGAAAATTTATTGTCTGAAAATGAAACGGTAGCTTTTTTGGTTATCAAAAACGATTCTATTTTATATGAGAAATACTTTTCAGAATATGACAAAGAATCTATTGTTGCTTCTTTTTCGATGGCAAAATCAGTTTTATCCTTACTCATAGGTTGTGCCGTTGATGACGGGAAAATTAAATCCATACATGAACCAATTACCAATTATTTACCTGAATTAAAAAATGAAGGTTTTGATAAAATAAAAATAAATGACCTCTTAAATATGACCTCTGGAATTGAATTTAACGAAAGTTATTATAATCCTTTTGGAAATGCCGCAAGTGTTTATTATGGAACCAATTTAGCCAAAGAAATTTCAAAATTAAAAGTAAAATTTCCACCTGGGACCAAGTTTCAATATAGTAGTGGTGATTCTCAAATTTTAGGGTTGGTTTTACAAGCAAGCTTAAAAAAACAAACCATTTCCAATTATTTACAAGAAAAAATATGGATTCCTTTAGGTATGGAATATGATGCGACTTGGAGTTTAGATAAAAAAAATGGTATTGAAAAGACATTTTGTTGCTTAAATGCCCGAGCACGAGATTTTGCTAAAATCGGTAGATTGTATTTAAACGAAGGAAATTGGAAGGGCAAACAAATTGTTTCAAAAGCGTGGATACAAAATTCTTTAACCCCAAATATAATTGGAGATTATGCAAATTATAGAAATCAATGGTGGCTAAATCCAGTTTCTGGTAGCTATATGGCTCAAGGAATTAATGGCCAATATATCTATGTAAACCCAAGTAAAAAATTAATTATTGTAAAACTCGGCAAAAGATACGGAAATGCTGATTGGCCTAAACTTTTTGATTTCATCGCGAATAAAGTATAATACATATTCCAAATACTTTAAACTAATTAATTCTATTCACAAAATATAAAATCTTTATAAAACAAAATAAATTACCATATTAATATCAGACAAAAAATCGTAATTTTGCGTTTTGATAAAAATCGTATGCAACACACTGAAAATTCTATAGAAATTATTGGGGCTCGTACTCATAATTTAAAAAATATTGATGTTACTATTCCTCGTGAAAAATTAGTCGTTATTACTGGTTTATCAGGTTCTGGAAAATCTTCTTTAGCCTTTGATACGATTTATGCCGAAGGACAACGTAGATATATCGAAACCTTTTCAGCTTATGCGCGTCAGTTTTTGGGCGGTTTAGAACGACCAGATGTTGATAAAATTGATGGTTTGTCACCAGTAATTGCCATCGAACAAAAAACAACCAACAAAAGTCCCCGTTCAACCGTAGGAACAATCACAGAAATTTACGATTTCCTTAGATTATTATATGCCCGTGGTTCTGATGCATATAGTTATAATACTGGGGAAAAAATGGTGTCTTATTCAGACGAACAAATTAAAAATTTAATTTACGAAGAATTTGACGGAAAAAGAATCAATATTTTAGCACCAGTAATTCGCTCCAGAAAAGGACATTATAGAGAATTATTTGAACAAATTGCCAAACAAGGTTTTTTAAAAGTTCGTGTAAACGGAACCATAAAAGATTTAGAATATGGCATGAAAGTGGATCGTTATAAAACCCATGATATTGAAATTGTTA
>CAZULO010000104.1:0-10672 GCA_964621245.1 uncultured Flavobacterium sp. | reverse complement strand
ATAATGGACGATTATGTAATGGAAGTACTATTTTAATTATGTGGATTTGCGTTAGTGGTTGTAGCGGCATCCTTTTATAAAAATGCCTCGGAAAAAGTCCGAGGCATTTTTGTAAAAGATATAGCGGAAGACACGACCTGAAAGGTAACGCCCAAAAATTATCTATTTCTCTTATCGTAATTTCTACTTCCGTAATTGGTTTTTTTGTCGCGCAAAATACTCGCGTCTTCGGTTTTACTTGAAGGTTCGATAAGTGTGTTTAATTCGATAATTTCTTTTTCCGTTAACGGACGGTATTTCCCAACCGGAACATCTAAAGTAATGTTGATAATTCGGATTCTTTTTAAAGTAGTAACTTCGTAATCTAAATATTCGCACATACGTCGAATTTGTCGGTTTAACCCTTGCGTTAACACAATTTTAAACACAAACTGACTCATTTTTTCCACTTTACATTTTTTGGTAATGGTGTCTAAAATAGGTAAGCCGTTGCTCATTTGTTTGATGAAAACGTCTGTAATAGGTTTGTCTACGGTAACAATATATTCTTTTTCGTGGTTGTTTCTGGCACGTAAAATTTTGTTTACGATGTCGCCATCATTCGTCATGAAAATCAATCCTTCACTGGCTTTGTCTAATCGACCGATTGGAAAAACGCGTTCTGGATAATTGATATAATCCACAATATTATCTGGAATATTTTGATTGGTTGTACATTCAATTCCGGCAGGTTTGTGAAACGATAAATAAATCGGTTTTTTGTTGGCATTGGTTACCAATTCGCCGTTTACACGAACTTCATCTCCAGGTGCGACTTTCGTGCCTAATTCGGGAGTTGTTCCGTTGATGGTAATTCGGCCTTCTTCCAATAATCTGTCGGCTTCTCTACGAGAACAGAATCCAGATTCGGATAAATATTTGTTAATGCGTACTATTTGTTCTTCCATTTGGCAAAGATAGTATATTGAAGTTAGAAACAGGAAGTATGTATTTAGAAATTTTTTTAGTAAAAAACCCTTCAAGAGTTCAAAACTTTTGAAGGGTTGATAGAAGTGAAAAATCCCAATGAAAATTGGGATTTTAAATATTACATTTTTGCAAAAACTTGCTCCATTTTTTCTTTTTCTTCGTCGGCTAATAGGGTGTCTACTAAAATACGACCACTGTGCTCGTCGGTTAAGATTTTCTTTCTTCCTGCAATTTCCATTTGCGTTTGTGGTGGAATGGTAAAGAAAGAACCTGCAGAAGCACCACGTTCTATAGAAACTACGGCTAATCCGTTAATTACACTACCTCTAATTCTATCGTAAGCCGCTAATAAACGCTCTTCAATTTGAACTCGGTATTCTTTAGATTTTTCTAATAAGAAATGCTCGTCTTTTTCAGTTTCTGCCATAATATCACTTAATTCAGCTTTTTTGTGCTTCAAGTGATTTTGTTTGCTTTCTAACTTTTCTTTGGTTTGCGCTACGATTTCTTTTTTGTTTTCCAACGTAACTTTCATTTCTTTAATGTGCTTTTCAGCCAATTGAATTTCTAATTCTTGGAACTCAATTTCTTTAGATAATGAATTGAATTCTCTATTGTTACGCACATTTTTTTGTTGTTCCGTATATTTTTTAATTGCGGCTTTATGATCGTCAATATTGCCCTTTTTTTCTTTAGCTTGATGATCAATTACGCTTAAATCTTCGTTTAATTTTTCTAAACGCTTTGTTAATCCTGCCACTTCATCTTCTAAATCTTCCACTTCTAAAGGTAATTCACCTCTTACGTTTCTGATTTCGTCAATTTTAGAATCAATTAATTGTAAAGCATAAATTGCTCTTAACTTTTCTTCTACGCTTAGTTCTTTTGTATTTGCCATATTGTTAAAAATATTTAACGGGATTTGTATTTAATTCTGATAAAATGATTGCAAAATTAGTGATTTTTTCTTTAAGAAAGTCAACAATATAGTTTTTTGTATATCTTTCGCTTTCAAAATGACCAATATCGGCTAAAAGAAGCTTGTTTTCGGCTTCATAAAATTGATGGTATTTTAAATCGGCAGTTAAAAACGCATCGGCACCAGCTGCAATAGCATTTTTTATGGCAAAACTCCCACTTCCACCTAATACGGCAACTTTTTTAATTTCAGAGGATAAAAACTGACTATGACGAATACCACCACATTCCATTTTTTCTTTTACAAATTGTAAAAAATCTGTGGGTTGCATCGGTTTTTCTAATTCGCCAATCATTCCTAAACCTATATTTTGGTGTTCGTTTTCGGTTTTATATATTTCATAAGCGACTTCTTCATATAAATGATTAGAAAAAAGAGCTTTTAAAATGTTGTTTTGATGGTGTTTTTCGAAAGTGACTTCAATTTTAATTTCAGCTTCTTTTTGCAATACATTTTTTTCTCCGATTACCGGATTACTAGCCTCGTTTCCTTTAAAAGAACCAATTCCAGAAGAAATAAAACTACAATTATCATAGTTGCCAATAGTTCCAGCACCAGCTTCGAATAGAGCTGCTTTCAATTGGTTTACGTTTTCAGGTTTGGTATAAGTAACTAATTTATGAATGAAGTTTTGTTTCGGAATTAAAACTTTAGTATTTGTTAAGCCTAAGGCATCACAGAAAATTTTATTCACTCCATTTTGATGATTATCCAAAGCGGTATGAACAGAATAAATCGCAATATCATTTTTAATCGCTTTAATAATCGCTCGTTCTACATAATTTTTTCCCGTTATTTTTTTCAATCCAGAAAATAAAATAGGATGGAAGCAAACCACTAAATTACACTTCTTTGCAATTGCTTCATCTATAACTTCATCTAATGCATCATGACAAACTAAAATTCCCGTAATGTCATTGCTGTGACTAGTTAAAAGTCCAACATTGTCAAAGTCTTCGGCATAAGCAAGTGGCGCTAATTGCTCTAAATGTTTCGTTATTTCAGATAATTGCATGAGTTTAATTTAGTGATTTTTCAATCTTCAAAGATAAAAAACGAAATTGTTTAAAAACGAATTTCCAAAAAATATATTAGCACGATTTTTGTATATTTGTACCTCTAATACTTTTAAATATGACAACTTTAACAATAAAAATTAACGAACGTACCAAAGCTGGTAAAGCTTTTATGGCTATGTCTGAATCTTTTTTTAAAGGTGTAGAAGGTATTGAAATTATAGAATTAGATACTACAAAATCAACCAAAAAAGAAGAAAAATATAATCCTGAGTTCGTAAAAATGGTTTTGGATGCTAAAAAAAGAGGGAATTTTACACGAATTGATCCTAAAAACATATGGGAAAGTTTGAAGTAAAATTAGAAGATTTAGCAATTTCACATTTAAAGAAACATTTTAAATCGGGTAATAAGGCCAACATAAAAAGGATTGAAAAAATTTTAGAAGAGTTGTCAGAAACCCCTTTTGAAGGAATTGGTAATCCTGAACCTTTGAAATTTGGACTTACTGGTTTTTGGTCGAGAAGAATAAATTTAAAAGATAGACTTATTTATTTTGTTGAAGAAGAAATTGTAACCGTTTATGTAGTTTCTTCAATGGGACATTACTTGGATAAATAAATATGAAATTATTACGAAAAATACTTTTTCCTATCGCCATTGTATATTGGATTGTCACTTTTGTTAGAAATTGGTTGTACGATATCAAGTTTTTCGATTCTATTGAATTTGATGCGGACTTACCCCTAATTGCAATTGGGAACTTAAGTGCTGGCGGAACAGGTAAGACACCTCATACCGAATATTTAATTCGTTTGTTGAAAGATACTTATAAAATTGCGGTTTTAAGTCGCGGATATAAAAGAAGTACGAAAGGTTTTGTGTTAGCAAATGAGCGTGTTTCTGCTGCCGAATTAGGTGACGAATCGTACCAAATTCATACCAAATTTCCAGCTGTTACAGTAGCGGTTTGTGAAAGTAGAAAACTTGGTATTTTCAATTTATTGTATCAGGAGGAGATTCCAGAAATCATTTTATTAGACGATGCCTTTCAACACCGAAAAGTGAAAGCTAGTTTTTATATTTTATTAACGGCTTATGACGATTTGTTTTCTGAGGATTACATTTTGCCTTTCGGAAATTTGCGAGAAAGTGCCATTGGTAAAAAAAGAGCAGATTTGGTCATTGTAACAAAATGTCCTGCTTCGCTTTCTAGTCAAGAACAGGAAAAAGTAAAACAAAAATTGCAGGTAAAAGTTCCTGTTTTCTTTACTTCCATTCATTATGATACAAATGTTTTTAGTGCTAATTCATCTTTACCAGTTTCCGATATAATTTCTAAAGAAAAAGTAATTGTAGCTGGCATTGCAAAGCCTAAATATTTTGTGGATTATTTAAATTCTGGAAAAGATAAAGTGATGATTTATCCCGATCATCATAATTTTTCGGAACAAGAAATTACCGAATTAAATGTTTTAGCGCAAGATAAAATTTTAGTCACAACAGAAAAAGATTTTATGCGTTTAAACGGAAAAGTTAACTCGGAAAATTTATATTATTTACCTATAACTTCTACCTTTTTAGAAGCTGAATCAGATTTTCAAGAAGCTATTTTTAAGGTAATTAAGAAGGGAAATAAGAACTGATTACATTGTAAAAATGTTCTGGGGCAAAAGGTTTTGTTACTACATCATTCATTCCAAAAGATAACAACATCTCACGATTTTCATTTAGTGAAATAGCTGTTAATGCAATTATAGGTGTTGTTGTATTGAATTTTCTAATTTCGGCAGTAGCTTCTGTTCCGTTAATGCCCGGTAAATGCACATCCATTAATACAATGTCGTATGCGTTGTTTTGCATGGCTAAAATAGCATCTTCTCCATTATCAATAATCGTACAAATCATACCTTTATTTTCTACCATTTTTTTGGTAATCATTTGGTTGATTTTGTTGTCTTCCACTAATAAAACTCTTTTTTTGTTTAGATTATCATGAGAAACAACCGAACTAGCTTCTACACTAGAAATACTGGTTATATCTGATTTTTCAAAATTTAGAACGAAATAAAATTTAGATCCAACATTTACTTTACTTTCCAAATGGATTTCGCTATCCAGAATTTCTATAATTTTCTTAACAATGGAAAGTCCTAAACCGGTTCCGCCATAGTTGCGATTGATTTCTACTGAACCTTGTGAAAAACTATCAAAAATATTGTCAATTTTGTCTTCAGGAATTCCTATTCCATTGTCTTCTACCGTAAATTTCAACGAAACGTTTTGATCTTTTTCCGATACTTTTTGTATGGTTAGACTAACGTCGCCATTTTTGGTAAATTTAATGGAGTTATTTATTAGGTTGATTAAAATTTGAGACAGTTTTGTGGGATCTCCAATTAGATTTTCATATCCGTCAATAGCTAGGTTTAATTTGAAATTAATATTGTTAGCGCTAATAAATCCATTAAAAGATTGGTTGATGTTGTTCACCAATTCTACCAAATTAAATTTGATTTTTTCTACATGAATAGTATTTGATTCTAAGCGATTGATTTCTAGAATATCGTTAATAAAACTCAATAAGTAATTGCCAGAAAACTCTAATGATTTGAGGTAATTTAATTGACTAGTTTTAGGTTTTTCTTGAAGTAATAAGTACGTAATTCCATTAATCGCATTCAAAGGAGTTCTTAATTCGTGACTTACTGTTGATAAAAATTCCGATCTGGCTTTGGAGGCAAATTCGGCTCTTTCTTTTTGTTCGGTTAATTCTCTGTTTTTTTCTTGTAACAGTTTATACGTATACGTTCTAATTTTATTGTTTTTGTATAATGAGAAACTCAATAAAGATAAAATAGCAATTAAAACAATACTCATGATACTTATCAATCTAGAAAAACGAATCGATTTCAATTGATCACTTTTCTCTTTTTCTAATTTTTCTACAATTTCCAACTGATTGTCGTGCTCTTTTTTATTAATCAGTAAGTCGGAATTGGTTTGATTAGCACTGTTTTTTATTTCACTTAACGTGAGAAATTCTTTTAAATATAAATTAGATAATTTGTAGTTTTCTAGCTTTTCACTAATTAAAATCAAATTGTTTAAGATTTTCTTTTTAGAAATACTTAGCGAATTTTTTTCAACTAGTTCTAATGCAATTTTTGAATAAGTTAATGCTTTTTGATAGTCTTTTTTAATGTAATATATTTTGCTTAACTGATAAACGGCTTCAAGTTTACTATTTTCACTGTCTTTATTGCTATCTGCCATTTTTTGGAATACGGTAATCGCTTCATCCAATTGGTTGCTAGCTTTAAGTGTTAAGCCTTTTTGAAGTTCTAATAAAGGAAACGCATCGCTTGAGTTGATTTGGTTGTAAATTAAATACGCTTTGTCAAAATACATTTTTGCTAAAGGGAAATTTCTTTTTTCTAAGTATAATGTTCCTAAGGAATAGTTGGTTTTCGCTACTTTAGAAGATGAAATTTTGTTTATTTCATAATAATTGGAACATTTAATGAAATTTACAATCGCTTCGTTATAGTTATTGTTTTCTAAATGTAAACTGCCTAAAAAATAATAACAATCATAAAGTTTGTCGTTGTTTTTGATAGCTTTTGAGTAATTAATCGCTTCTTGTATGTACTTTATAGCGTCTTTAGAATTGTATTTAACTTCAAAGGAGTAATTGGCTAATTCTAAAAAATAATTGATACTATCCAGTTTGTTTTTCTTGCTTTGAGAAAAAGAAAGTATGGTAAAAAAACAGAAAAAAAAGAGTAATTTTTTCATTAGTAGCAATCAAAACATGGGGTTAATTGGGCTAAAATTACTGATTTTTTTTTGATAAAAAAAGAATTAAGTCCACAAGGCGAGACGAATAACCAATTTCGTTATCGTACCAACCTACAATTTTAACCATTTTGTCGATTACAGATGTTAATTGTGCATCAAATACACATGAATGCGAATTTCCAATAATATCTACAGATACAATTGGATCTTCTGTATAACTTAATATGTTTTTAAGTTCATTTTCAGAAGCCTTTTTGAAGGCTAAATTAATTTCTTCAATAGAAACTTTTCTATTTACATTGAATGTAATATCTGTTAAAGAACCATCTGGCACAGGAACTCGAATCCCACAGCCTCCAATTTTTCCTTCTAATTCTGGGAAAATTTTGGTAATGGCTTTTGCCGCTCCTGTAGTTGTAGGAATGATCGATTGCGAGGCACCACGTGCTCTTCTTAAATCTTTATGCGGTTGATCGTGCAAACTTTGATCGGTAGTGTAGGAGTGAACGGTTGTAATGTAGGCCTGTTCAATACCACACAAATCCTGTATTATTTTTAACATAGGCGCTGCATTATTGGTGGTGCAACTGGCATTTGAAATGATTTTCTCGCTGCCATCAATAATATGCTCATTTACGCCTAAAACAACTGTTTTTATTTTATCATCTTCTGGTGGAGCAGATAAAATTACTTGTTTGGCTCCTGCTTCAAGATGTAAGGAGGCGGTTTCTGTAGTTTTAAATTTCCCAGTGGCTTCTATTACATAGTCGATATGTAAAGCAGACCAAGGTAATTTTAAAATGTCACTTTCGTGAAAAAATTGAAATCTTAAATCGTCTATACGTAACGTTTCGTTTTCAGTAGAAATGTTACGTTGTAACACACCATGAATGCTGTCGTATTTTATTAAATGACTCATGGTTTTAATATCCGCAATATCATTTATAGCAACTACTTCAATGTTGGGATGGTTAAGTAATAATCGGAATACATTTCTTCCAATTCTTCCAAAACCATTTATAGCGACACGTATTTTCAAATTTTTTATATTGTTTTTCTGTTAGATTTAATTCTGCCTTATGCCTAAATTAATGAATATGTTTTTCTGCATGATACGAAGAACGAACTAATGGACCACTTTCTACATGAATGAATCCTAATTCTTTACCAATTTTCTCGTATTTTTCAAATTGTTCAGGTGTAATGAATTCTTTTACAGGTAAATGTTTTTTACTAGGTTGCAGGTATTGACCAATAGTAACTACATCTACTTTTGCTTCTTTTAAATCGTGAAGTGTTTGAATTACTTCTTCTTCAGTTTCACCTAAACCTAACATAATTCCTGACTTGGTTCGGTTCAAACCTTGTTCTTTTAAGTATTTTAAAACTGCTAAACTTTTGTCGTATTTTGCTTGAATTCGAACTTCACGTGTTAGTCTTCTTACGGTTTCAATGTTATGTGAAACGACTTCAGGAGCCACTTCAATAATTTTATCTAAATGTTTTTCACTTCCTTGAAAATCTGGAATTAAGGTTTCTAAAGTAGTTTTTGGATTCATTCTTCGGATCGCTTTCACAGTTTCGGCCCAAATAATAGTTCCCATATCTTTTAAATCATCTCTGTCTACACTTGTAATTACAGCGTGTTTGATGTTCATGATTTTGATAGAACGAGCTACTTTTTCTGGTTCTTCCCAATCTACATCTTCAGGACGACCTGTTTTTACGCCACAAAAACCACAAGAACGTGTACAAATGTTTCCTAAAATCATAAATGTTGCCGTTCCTTCTCCCCAACATTCACCCATATTCGGGCAACTACCAGAAGCACAAATGGTATTTAATTTATATTTATCTACCAAACCTCTAAGTTCGGTATATTTTTGTCCAACAGGTAATTTTACTCGTAGCCATTTCGGTTTTGGAGTCGGTGGGAAAACACTTTCTGTAGCCATAATTTCAATCTAAATTCTTCTGCAAAGATACAAAACACAGATAGAAAACAAATCATAAAAAAACCACAAAATAACAGGTATCTTGTGGTTTTTAAATTTAGATGGTTTTGCTTAGGTTTTACTCTTCTGATTCGTTTAAAATAATTCTCATTGGAAGTCTTTTTTCACTTCTAACTATTTCACCGTTTACTTTTCCTGGTGTCCATTTTTTCTTCATGGATTTTAATACTCGAATCGCTTCATTTTCCAAAGCTTTATCGCCTTTACTTATCATTTTTATATCTGTCATAGAACCATCTTTTTCAATCACAAACACTAAAACAATATCTAAAAAATCTTTATTAAATGAATTTGGTACTTTATAGTTTTCTGCAATATATGTTCTAAACTTATTAATACCGCCAGGGAAACTAGCTTCTGTACCTAAAACACCTTTATACGGCCCTTCTGGTGCTGAAATAGCTCCTGTTCCTGGTGTAGTTGGTTCTTTGTCTTTACCCTCAGGATCTCCAACTGGTCCAGGATTTCCATTTTCTTTACCTTCTGGATTAAAAGGAGTAGACGTATCTGGATTTTTTGGTAATACAATCGGTTTTACTTCTTCTTTGTCTACCACAATTGGAGGGACTTTATCTGGAGTTAGATTTAACTTTGGTTTATTTGTTCCTTTTTTTAAGATCGGTTTTATTTCTACTATAGGATCGATTTTTACTAATCTTATTTTTTCTACTGGTGTTAATGGGCAAGTAATTACTTCCTCTTTTTTAGGTTCTGGAGACGTAAAAGAAAACAATCCAATTCCTAAGGCTAATGCTCCAAAAGTTACAAGCATCGCTTTGATGGTTGTGGCATCGCTTTCTTGACGTAATTTATAAGCGCCATACTTTTTGTTTCGGTTTTCAAAGGCTATTTCTAACCATTTTTCATTTTGTACGTTGAAATTTGACATAATATATAGTTTTTAAGGTTAATACTTGAGTATAATCTAAACTATTACAAAAAACCGTGCCAAAAATTCAAAAATGTTACTATTTTGTTAAATTATTCTGTGTAATCCATGTCGATATTGTGTGTTTCTTCAATCGTTAATGTAGCGTAAATAGCTAGAGTAAAAACCACTAAGCCAATTATAATGGCGCTGTTTAAAATGCCTGAAGTAGGTTTTAAAAAATTAAATCCCATTAAAAGGACAGGTAGTAAACCTCTAACCATATTCGGAATTGTAGTTGCAGCTGTGCTTCTAATGTTTGTTCCGAATTGTTCTGCGCCAACGGTTACAAACATTGCCCAATATCCAGTTCCTAAACCGAACCAAGCGCAGAAAAAGTAATATGAATTTTCTGTTTTCGCCCTACCAGAAAGTAAAAGTCCTACTCCAATTATGGTAAATAATAACATGTAAAAAATGGCTTTTTTTCTAGATTTTAGATAATGCGAAATAATTCCACTAGCAAAATCTCCAGCAGAAATTCCGATGTAAGCCCACATGATGGCTTTTCCTGGGACTAAATTTTCTATTCCCATAGCTGTGGCGAACTGATTGGCCATCATGGCTAAAATCCCAATACAATACCAAGTGGGTAAGCCTATTAAAATACATTTAAGATATTTTGTAAATCGTGTTTTAGAATTAAAAAGCATGAGGAAGTTACCTTTTTTTACAGTAGAATTATGTTCAATGTTTTTGTAAATTCCAGATTCTGATACACTAATTCTTAAGAAAAGCAAAGCCAATCCCAAAGCACCTCCAATAAAATAAGAAGTGGTCCATTCTGAAGTTAATTCTACGGTTAATTGGGCTACAACAGCTCCTAATAATCCAAATCCTGCTACTATTGAAGTGCCAATAGCACGTAAGCTTTTGGGTAACGATTCAGAAACTAAGGTAATTCCAGCGCCTAATTCTCCGGCTAAGCCAATTCCAGCAATAAAGCGTAAAGCGGCATAAATAG
>CAZULO010000103.1:0-10675 GCA_964621245.1 uncultured Flavobacterium sp. | reverse complement strand
CTGCAACAAGGGAAACAGATAAAATTGGAAATTCATATAAAGAACTTACAGAAGCCAACGAAAGATTAAACAAAGCACAATCCGAATTATTTGAAATTAAAGGTTTCGGAGATATTTGGACTATTATAAAAGCGAAGGCAACAGATACCTTAGCTTCAATTTTAGAATGGATTTCAGAAGTAAAAAAGGACTTTCAACCATTTATAGATTTAGTAGGAGTTGTTTTTGCGAATGCTTGGGAAGGTTTAAAGTTAACTGTTAGTAATGCTTTTGGTTTTATAAGTGGAATATTAAGAGCCTTTGGAGTTTATTTTTCAACTGTTTTTGGTTTTATAAAAAAAATACTTACGGGTGATTTCAAAGGTGCTTTAGATGTTTTAAAAAATGGATTTTTAAAACTAGGAAATATTGTTGGAGATACATTTGGTAAAATTAAAAATAATATATTGTCGGCATTACAGGCTATTCTTACCAATGTTAAACCATTTTTAGAAGCAATTGGTTTTGATGTAGATAAGATCAATAAAAAACTTGAAAGTTTTAAAAATAAAGAGGTTCAAGTAAAAAGTAAGGTTGTAGAAGAAAAGGTAGTGTCACAACAAACTAATTTTGGTTCTGGTGGTGGTGGTGCTTCTGCTGATGCGTTTAAGGCACAACAAGAAGCAAATGCAAAAGCACAAAAAGCACGTGAAGATGCAGCTGCAAAAAAGAAAGCTGATGAAGAAAAAGCCGCTAAAGAAGAATATGATAATGCAAAAGCATTAGCCGATGCAAAAGCCAATTTAGCTAAAGCACAATTAAACCAATATATTGCTGGAGTTCGCGAAAACTTAATTAAAGAAAAAGAACTTACTCCAGAAATTTTAGCGTTAAATGAAGATAGATTAGACACTATTAAAAACGCTCAAATTGAGTTTAACAATAACGAATTAGCACGTAAAATAACTGATTTAGAAGCAAAACAAAAATTAGAAAAATCATCAATTCAAGTTTTAAATCTTGAAAAAGCCGCACTTCAATTAGAATATGAAGAAAAAAACAAACAGCTTCAGTTAGATTTTCAGGCACAAACGGATGCAGAAAAGAAACTTTACGAAGAACAACAAAAAGCATTAAAAGCAGAACAATTATTAGCTGATAATGAATTGGCTTTACAGGAAGCAACAACAAAAGAAGAAGAAGATGCCATTAAGCGTAAACAAGATTATGATAAGCGTATTTTAGAACTAAAAGACTTTAAAAAACGAGGTGTCATAACAGAAGAAGAATTTTCTCGTTTTGTTATTGCTTTAGATGCAAAAGAAAAGGAAATAAAAAGACAAGCTGAATTACAATCTACCCAAAAGAAGTTACAAGAATTTGGAAGGTTAGCAAGTGCAACAACTGCTATTTTTGGACAAAATAAAGCTTCTGCTTCGGCACAAGCATTGGTAAATGGTGGTTTAGCGGTTACGGAAATACTATCTACAAAATCAATGCTTCCAGAACCAGCTGCATCAATTTCAAGAGCGGTTCAAATTGCAGGGGCTATTGCAACTACTGCCAGATCTATTGCTCAAATTAATTCAGCAAAAGCACCAACGCCTGCTAAATTCTTTTACGGTGGTAATACAGGAACAAAAGCTTCTTTAGGTTATGATGAATTTGGACCAGTAACCGGTTATGTACACAAAAATGAATATGTTATTCCAGAAGTAATGACACAAGATCCTGTTTTTGCCGACACAATTGGATGGTTGGAAGCTAATCGTAAACAAAAGTTGCGTGGTTATGTAGATGGTGGAGAAACAACACCAGGAACAATTCCTTCAAGTGTTCAAAGTGCAGAAAATAACCAAATGAATTCTTTGCTAGTAGCTCTTTTAAATCGTTTAGACAATCCAATTCCGCCAAATTTAGTGGTTGGTTATAAAGATGTAAAAGCAATTGATGACATGAACAATGAAATAAAAACTTCAACTAATAATGCTATAATTAACGAATAATGATAACAGTTGTAAATTTCCCACCAGAAAACAGAGTATTATTAGATGGTAATAATACACCAATTACAGTAACTTCTACAAATGGAATTGGTTACTATTTTAGAGCTTCCATTTTTATTGATGATCAGTTGTTTGATGAACAAGGCTGGAGCCGAAAAGATAATTTTACAGCCACAAAAGATTTGATGTACTTGTTTAATGCATATTTCAAACCTTTCTTTATTGCCGATTTTGAAACAGGTTTATTCCTGCAACAAAATTTTAAAAAGAAAGTGAAAATTGTTATTTCTGAAAGATTAATTTTAGATGATTCCGAAGTAGTTTCAATTACACTTCCTGAATTTTTCATCATGTACAATGTGAAATCAACTGTTTTTAACGACACCAATAAAATTCAACTTTTCGGATTAAATGCTGAAAGATATCGAATGAAAAGAAACGGTATAATTGTTATTCCTTTTTATGCTAATGCGGAAAATGAAACTGTTTCCGTAACAGTATATGATGATTTAGATAATATTTTGCATACTCAGGAAGTTCAAAATCTTTCTGGGAAAAATGTTTTTGTTTACAATTTAAAATTGTCTGAAATCACTATTTTATCAACTTCATTATTTTTGAAAGTTGTTATAAATGTAGGTACAGCATCTTTGCAAAAAATTTATAATTTAATCAATTTACCAAATTACGATGTGCAGGAAATTGTGTATCAGAATAATTTTGGTTTTTATATTCCTGCATATTTTGATGGAGATTTTGAAGATGCATCAAACCTAAAACCACAATCTTACGAAAGATATGATAAGTCTAATTCTGTATATGCTGTGGATGAAGATGGAGTTTACACTATTAATACAGGTTCATTGACTATTTTAGAAAAAGAAGTGATTAAGGAAATAGGAAATTCCATCGATTGCTATTATAATAAATCTGGAAAATATCTTCAAGTAAATACAGCTTTGAAAAAAGCCACAAATTTAAAATCCAGACAAAATATTTATTCCGAAGATTTACAATTCACGTTTAAAGTTGGATTGTCATTTATGAATTTAAATGTAAACGGCTCTGTTTCTGCTGAAGGAGAAGAAACACCAGTTTTAACTCTTTTAAATCTTACCTTTTTGGGAGAAGTTGACAATTCTGGAATTGCAATGTGGAATTTTATTGCTGAATATTCTGCAAATATTCCGTTGTTTCAAGTGTTTTATCAAATTCGAGCAAATATCACGGAAAGTTGGACACCACCAGTTGAAGTTTCAGTTGCTAATTCAAATTTCGAATATGGATTATTTATTGGAGAAACGCATCAATTAAGAATGTTTACTTATCATAATGGCATCATCGTTTATTCTAACATTTTAACTCACACAGCATAATGGCATATATTCAGATTTTTACAGAGCAAGGTGAAGAAATTCAATTCAAACGTGATTCTTTAACTTTAAAAAAAGAAAACAATTCTATGTTTACCGATTTTAAAGTGCCACATTCTCAATTCCCTTTTTTGGTTATTGAAAATGAAATTACAAAAAAAGCTTTCGGACCATCTGACATTACATCAGTAAAAAAAAACAGAGTAATTTCTGTTGTTGTAATCGAAGAAGAAAGTAAATTTTATGGAGAATTAGAACAAATTTCAGTTTTAGAAAACTTTAGAAAATGTAACTTGAAATATTCTTCTGATCTTCTTACAGTTTTTAATTTAAAAATAAATAAAGCTTTACCATTAATTTGCGTAAATCCTTTGGAAACCAACATTGTTCCATACACAGAAAAAAGAGATTCTTTATTGCCAAATATGGAAATGTGGTTAGATTTTGCACAGTCTGTGGTTGGTAAAATCTTCCCGGAAGTAAAAGTTCAACTTCCAATGATGAACTGGATTAATAAATTTGGAGAAGTTACAGACAGCGCAGAACCCTGGTATAATTATGAAGGATTTGTAAACCTTTACACAGAACCTCTTCCTAATGTTTTTGGCTTCATTTTAAATTCTGAATTTGTAGATGGAATGCCTTTTTCAAACGATGAAAAAAACGTTCCAATGCCACAAATATTTCTACTTTCACCTTTATTCTATGTTTTAGAAAGTATTGGCTGGACTTTTTCTGGTGAGTTTGTAGAACATGAATTAATCAGAAGACTTTTATTTTTTTCAGAAAAAAACAATTTGTTTCAAACTCCATTTGGTAGTCCTGGTTATATGCACACTACAATTGATATGAATAGATATATTCCTGACTGGACCTTTGGAACCTATATTAATAACTTGAAAAATCAATTTAATTTAAATATTAAAATTGATGATTTAAAAAAAGAAATGACTTTAAACTTCAATGAGAAAATAACAGAAACTGAAAAAACTTTTGTTGTAGAAAATTCGCTTTCTTACAATTCTTATGATATTGCCGCTTTTTCTTCTTTTGTGTTGAAGTATGAAAATAGTGATGATGCAGCTTTGTTTATTTCAAAAGAAGAAGTTGTTGATTATGCAAATAATGATGATGTTTTTACTAAAAAAATTGAATCAAAATTTAAATTCATGAACAGTAATACTATCACAACTGATATTACAGAAGAATTAATTAGTAAAAACGGAGTTGGATTACTAATTTATAATGAATTGAACAGGCCGTATACTTCTGAAAATACACCAGCAGGTTATAACTTAAACCTTGCTGGTGAAAAAGGAATCTATGAAACTTTTTTTAAAAGATGGTTGAAGTTTTATTTAAATGCTTCATCTTGTGAAGTTACTGGTTATTTTACAAAACAAGAATTAAAGCAAATTGTAAAATTAAATTCTGTTTACATCAATAACCAACATTTTAGAGTTGTGGATATTACCATTTCAGAAGCTTCTAATAATTTTGAAGAAGTAAAAATGAATTTATTAAGCGTTAATTATTAAGGATGCTGTCCATATTTAAAATCTGAAAATCTGTAATACTTTCTGCAATATGTACGTAAATCATAGTGTTTTCGATTTTAGAATGGCCAAGTAGTTTTTGTAAAATTTCTACTTTACCACCAGAAATTAAAAAGTTTGTAGCAAAAGTGTGTCGGCTAACATGATAAGACACACTTTTGTAAACTTTAGCTATTTTACAAATGTCTTTTAATTCTCTGTTTATAAATTCATCAGAGTAATTTCCTTCAAAAGAATTAGATTTACCAAGAAATATTTGTGCAGATTTATTTAATTGAATACGTTGTATTTTATTTGTTTTTTGCGAGACAAAAACCAAATAATCAGAAACAATATTTTCAGAAGTAATATTTTGTATATCTGAAATTCTCAATCCTGTAAAACAAGAAAATAGAAATCTCGATAAAATGTTTTTATGCTTTTCTAGAATAAATTCTGAATTCCAATACTTGTAAAGTTTTTCAATTTCTTCTGGCATTAAAAAAACCCGATCAGATTTAAAACTAGTTCTTTGAATGTCTGTACTAGATATTCCAACTTTAATTCCTCTACTTTCGGCAGCATTTAAATACTTTTTGAAATTCTTAAAAAAAGTCGAAACTGTGTTCGGTTTGTTTTTCTTCTTTACTTTAAGAAAAACCTCCAAATCAGTAATTAAAGATTTGTTTAATTCGTAGAAATATAATGTGTTTTTAAATTCTTTAAGCTTCACCAGAGAAGACAATTGTTGCCTGTATGTACTTGCTTTTATAGTTTCTTTTTGATCTTCCAGTTCTTTCTCCCAAAACTTAACAAAACAAATCCATGAAGTTGGGTTTAAAAGTTCATTTGTTAGTTTTTCAACATCTAGTTCTGCATCTGAAAGCCTGTAATTTACCTCAATGGTATTTATATCCGCCAACATTTTTTCTATTATCAAATTATAGTCTCTGGAACTTGAATGTTTACTAATAATTCTCTGTTTGGTTTTATCAAACATTTTAGGTTCTACGAAGATGTTCGTTGGAAATATTTTTTTTCTACCATTTATGAATACCTGGATGTAAACAGAAGCTGTTCCGTTGCTTCTAATATATTCGTCTTTTATCTTTACTTTATAAGTTAGCTTCCCATTCATTTTTTGTGAGTAGTTATTTGAGTAGTAAAACGCATTATTTAAGGAATAATTCATAATTAAAATACTTTAGAAATTAGACAAAACGCAAAAAAGCGACTGAATTTACTGGTGTTCAGTAAAATCAATCGCCTAATTGTTTTTATTTTGTGACCTCGTCTGGATTCCCATTTTCCTTTAATGCATTGATCTACTGAATTATTTGAGTAGTTTTTGAGTAGTGATTATTTGTTTTAACCGAAAAAACAATTCGGAATCAGTATCACTTATTATGATTTCTAATTCTAAACTTTCTTCTTCTTTATTATTTATTGTGTAATTTTTCATATAGTTTATTTTGAATTTCAACATCTTCTAACATTTCTAATAGTTTTCCTTTAAAGTCTTTTGAATATGCTCCATAATGTTCATTTGGTTCATTCAATGTGTTAAAATTATCTAATTCAACTTCTTCTGGGCCTTCACCATATAAAAGCCAATGAACATTCAATTTTGGAAGTGAAACATGTAATTGATTTAACACATTAATACCTAAATTCCTATTTCCTGCTAAAATAACAGTCATGTTATTATAGTCAAAACCAAATTGTTCACAAAATTTTTTCTTTGTAAACCCTTTATTTTCAATGTATTGAGAAAGTCTCTTTCCTGAATTCATAATTTTAATTTAAAAAAACTTTAATTTTTTATTGTTACTTTAAAAAATTAATGTATTTTTGTTGAGTAATAATTGAGTTTGTATTGAGTAAAAATACAAATAATAACAATAAGTATAAATAGCACTTTACTATGATAAACAAAACAGAAAGAAACAAACTGAGAAAAATCCTTAAAAACAAATGGATTGAAGAAGTTTTGAATAAAACTATTGAAAAACAATTAGTTACAAAACACGGAAATAACTATGAGAAAACATATATCTCTCAAGTTTTTAACGGCAAACAAAGCAATTTAAATATTGAAAATTGCATCAGAGAAGTATATAATTCAAGAAAACAAAAACAATCAAATATGATTGTAAAAACGATATAAAAAAAACCCGAAGCGCGAACTTCGAGTTTTTAAAACCATTTATTAACCTGTAACGATTAACAATTTATCATGAACAAATTTACAACAAAAGATGTAATTCACCAAATACCTGCTGGATTGCTAAATTCTGATAACTCAACCGAGTTGTTTGGATGTAGAGAAACAAAGAAAGTTTTTGCGTTATCAAAAGGAAAAACAATTGCTTTTGAGGAATTAAATGCAGAAAAAAGAGCATTAATATTTGAAAAATTACTTTCAGATGATATGGCTTTTGAAGATTTAAAACACTTACCACAAAATGAAGCTATTGAACAATTTGCTTTTTGTGTTTTTGGAGCTGCTGATCATGAACCCGATTTTTGTTCTAATGGAAATTTAAAAGAAGCTGACAATTTTATCTGTTCTGATAATTGTAAATGCTTAAAGTGGAATTCTAAAAATATTACTGTTGATGGAAAGAAATTAACATTAAAAGAATTTGAAGTAGTTCAGCTTTTGGCTTCTGATAAGCCAGACAAACAAATAGCCGATATTTTAAACATCACGGAATCTACTTTAAATACTCACAAGAAAAACCTATTTGAAAAATTCAATGTTTTTTCGAAATCTGGATTAATTATAAAAGCAATTTCTAACAAAATCATTCAATAATTATGGCTATTATTTTAAAATATACAGGAGCTGAAGCTTTAGAAATGATAAAAGAATATTATCCAAAAGATTGGGAGTTTATTCTTGAAAACGCTACAAATTTCATTAAAGATAAAATGGTAAAATACAAGTTATCGCCATTAAAAGCATATCAAAAATTTGTTATTGTAGGTGATTGCTCACATGTATCGAAAATTGCATACTTCGCAGCTACTTCTATGCTTCACGAACAAAACAAAATGACAAATTCAGAAAAAGCAAAAAAAATTATTGAATTAGATGATAAAAGACATCTAATTAAAGAACAAATTGTTGCATTAGAATCAGATAAAACTACCAACTATGAAGATAAGAAAATCCTTCGTTCCTATTATAACAAACTTCAACAAAAAACCAACAAAGAGTATAACGAATTACTTAATTCCTTCGAAGTTGTTGAGCCTAGAAGAATCATCTTCCAAACAGAGCTTTTCAGAAATGACAATTAATGACTACTACCAAAAATTTATAAAACATGGAAAAAATTAACGAATACTGCAGCTGCAAATACGACAAAAGAGTAATTAGACTTTTATACTTCTTTTTAGGATTTATGTTTTATCACATCGGTTTTATCATTGTAAATCTATTCTTCTCACAAATATTTAAGTTTTAAATATATGTATAAAGAATCATCAATAGATCTAGTGCGTGATGCAGACATCATCACTATAGTTTCAAAATATGCCGAAGTAAAACGTGCTGGTTCCATGTTCGAGTGTAGATCTCCATTTAATCCAAATGAGAAATCACCTTCATTTAAAATATCACCGGCTAAAAACAATTTCGTTTGCTACAGCACACAGAAAAAAGGCGATGGAATTAAGTTTATCATGGAAATTGAAAACTGCAATTTTTATGAAGCGGTTCAAAAAATAGCGGACATCTGCGGAATTGTTTTGGAACGACAAGAAGAAACAGAAGAAGTAAAACAAAAACGTACTGAAAAAGAAGAACTTTTTCGTTTAACGGAATGGGCTGCTAAAAAATACCAAAAAGCATTACAACATTTACCAGCTGAACACTGGACAAAAAAAATGATTACAGCGCGCCAAATCAATGAAGAAACATTAATTTCTTTTGGAATTGGTTTTGCTCCAGATGAATGGAAATTTTTAACCAATCCAATTATTGAAACGGCAAAGTTTGAAATTGGTAAAACTTCTGGTTTAGTTAATTCTAAAGATGGAAATTCTTTTGATTTTTTCAAAAACAGATTAATATTTCCAATTGAAGATGTAAACGGAAATGTAATTGGATTTGGTGGAAGATGTTCAGATGAAGATAATGCCATTTCGGGTGGTAGAAAGTATCTAAATTCTAAAGAATCAATAATTTATTCGAAATCAAGAAGTTTATACGGAATATTCCAAGCTAAAAAAAGCATCACAAAAACGAAAACAGCTGTTTTATGCGAAGGTTATACAGATGTTACAGCATTACACCAAAACGGTTGTGATATTGCAGTAGCATCAAACGGAACGGCTTTAACTGATGAACAATGTAAATTATTAGGAAGGTTTGCAGCTCACATTATCATTTGTCGTGACAATGATGGTTTTGATGCCAACGGAAATCCAAAAGCAGGAACAAAAGCCGCACTGGAAGACATTAATAAACTATTGATAAATAACTTCAAGGTTTCTGTAGTGATATTTCCTGAAGGTGAAGACCCAGATAGTTATTCGAGAAAGCACGAAAATATTTCAAACTTCATTTCAGAAAATGCGCAAGATGCTGTTTTATGGAAAACTAATTTCTTGAAAAATCAAGCAGCAAATGATCCTGATAAGCTTTCAGATTGTGTTACGGCAGTTGCTGAAATGTTGTATTGCATTAAAGATGACATCAAGCACAACACTTATGTAAAAGATGCAAATAAAATATTAAAAACACCAATCGCTTCTTTAAAACTTAGAATCAATGAATTAGCTTCCAAAGCCGTTGCAAAAATGGAAAAGGGAACTGCAGATGCTTCTACTTCAATAGATTTGGGTTTGCCTGCAGGTGCGGATTTTGAAGAATTTAAAAATTACAGATTTTGCACTATTGGAAACTGTTGTTGGTTTCAAGATAACAAAGGGAAATTTTTTAAAGGCACAAACTACCGAATTACACCACTTTTTCACGTGTATGGTAAAAATGATAACAAACGTTTATGTGAAGTAATTAACGAAAAAGGCTCTAAAAAATTAATTGATTTCGATTCTTCTGATTTTGTAAGTGCCAACAAGTTTGATGAAGCTTTAATAAATGAAGGTTTTTTTGTGAAAACTGAAAATTTTTCTTCTTCACACTTCACATTATTGCGAAATAGAATATTATCTGATTTCCCAATGGCTTTTGAATTAAAAACGCTAGGATGGCAACGTGAAGGGTTTTTTGCTTTTGCAAATAGCGTGTATTACAAAGGAATTTTGAAAAATGTAAATGAATACGGAATTGTTCAAGTTGAAGTTGATTCGGCAGATAAATCAGATTATTTTGAAGAAGTAAAACACTACTACTCTCCTGCTTTTTCTGAAATTTATAAGCATACACGTGATGATGATGATCCGTACGAAAATGACAGATACTTTATTCATAAGCAAAGTCCGGTAACAATGAACACTTGGATGAAGCAAATTAAAAATGTATATGCCGACAAATCAATTATCGGAATATCATCGGTTTTCTTTTCATTATTCAGAGATTTATTTGTGAAAACACATGCTGTTTCGCCTTTGCTTTTCTTATCTGGTGAAAAAGGTTCTGGGAAATCAAAATACGCAGAAAGTTTGGCTTCATTATTCACTTACAAACAACCTGCTTTTGATTTGAATGGTTCAACATTAGTAGCGTTTTCAAGAAGAATTGGTAGAACTAGAAATGCAATCACTTTGCTTGAAGAATTTCATGATAATATTGATCTCAAAATTTTACAAT
>CAZULO010000102.1:0-10780 GCA_964621245.1 uncultured Flavobacterium sp. | reverse complement strand
ATATTACCAACTTCGTTTGGTGGGTAGGTATTGGTCACGCTGGTACACTTATCTCAGCAGTATTATTATTGTTCCGTCAAAAATGGAGAATGGCGATTAACCGTTCTGCAGAAGCTATGACAATTTTCTCAGTTGTTCAAGCTGGTTTATTCCCAATTATACACATGGGTCGTCCATGGTTAGCTTACTGGGTATTACCAATTCCAAACCAATTTGGTTCATTGTGGGTAAACTTTAACTCCCCATTATTATGGGACGTTTTTGCAATCTCGACTTATTTATCTGTATCATTAGTTTTCTGGTGGACAGGTTTATTACCAGATTTCGCTATGTTGAGAGACAGAGCAATTACTCCTTTCAATAAAAGAATTTATTCAATCCTTTCTTTCGGATGGAGTGGTAGAGCTAAAGATTGGCAACGTTTTGAAGAAGTTTCTTTAGTTTTAGCTGGTTTAGCAACACCTTTAGTACTTTCTGTACACACAATTGTATCATTTGACTTCGCAACTTCTGTTATTCCAGGTTGGCATACAACCATTTTACCACCATATTTCGTAGCAGGTGCAGTATTCTCTGGGTTTGCCATGGTAAATACATTATTAATTGTAATGCGTAAAGTATCAAGTCTAGAAGACTATATTACTGTACAACACATTGAATTAATGAATATCATTATTATGATTACGGGTTCTATTGTTGGATGTGCTTATATTACGGAATTATTCGTAGCATGGTATTCTGGTGTAGAATACGAACAATATGCTTTCTTAAATAGAGCAACTGGTCCTTACTGGTGGTCGTATTGGTTGATGATGACTTGTAATGTTTTCTCACCTCAGTTTATGTGGTCTAAAAAGTTAAGAACTAGTATAGCTTTTTCATTCATCATCTCTATTGTAGTAAATATTGGAATGTGGTTTGAACGTTTTGTAATTATTGTTACTTCTTTACATAGAGATTATTTACCATCTTCTTGGACGATGTTCCAACCTACTTTTGTAGATGCTGGTATTTTTATCGGAACTATTGGTTTCTTCTTTGTATTATTCTTATTATATTCTAGAAGTTTCCCAGTTATCGCACAAGCAGAGGTTAAAACTATTTTGAAATCATCTGGTGATAATTTTAAAAGAGAAAGAGGAGATAGTAAACCACATCATGGACACCATGATCATGATGGACACGAAGGACACGATCATCATTAATATAAAGAATTATGAGTAATAAAGTAGTACACGCTATATATAACGACGATGATATTCTGTTAGCTGCCGTTCACAAGACTAAAGCAGCACATTATCACATCGAAGAGGTTTATACGCCTTTCCCTGTTCACGGACTAGATAAGGCTATGGGTTTACCAGCAACAAGACTTGCTATTTGTGCCTTTTTATATGGTTTAGTAGGGATTTCAATCGCTACCACAATGATGCGTTTTATAATGATTAAAGATTGGCCTCAAGATATTGGGGGTAAACCAAGTTTTAGTTATTTGCAAAATATGCCTGCTTTCGTTCCTATTATGTTCGAAATGACTGTCTTTTTTGCAGCTCACTTAATGGTAATTACTTTTTACATGAGAAGTAAATTATGGCCATTTAAACAAGCAGAAAATCCAGACGTTAGAACAACGGACGATCATTTTTTAATGGAAGTTGAAGTAAACGGTAACGATGAAGAATTAGTTTCTTTTTTCAAAAATACTGGTGCAGTAGAGGTTAACATAATTGATAAGCATTAATAGGTATGAAAAGTATATTAAATATAGTAACAGTAGTTGGCGCGTCTTTGCTAATGACTTCATGTTTTGATAAATCTGCTCCAAATTACCAGCTTTTCCCTAACATGTATGAATCAGTTGGTTATGAAACGTATGGTGAATCTGAAGCTTTCAATTCTCCTACTGGTGAAAAAGGTAAAGTAAATCAGATCCCTGCTTCTGGTACAATCAAAAGAGGTTTTACTCCTTATGACTTGCCAAATACTCCTGAAGCTTATGCGCTTTCTAAAACAAGAGGTACTGTTTTAACAGCTGATAAAATTGATTTAGAACGTGGTAAAGAATTGTTCAATATATATTGTGCTATTTGTCACGGTGAAGCTGGAGATGGTAAAGGGAATTTAGTGAAAAGAGAAAAATTTCTTGGAGTACCAAGTTATAAAGATAGAGAGATTACTTCAGGGAGCATTTTTCATGTAGTAACATACGGACTTAATTCAATGGGTTCACACGCGAATCAATTGTCTCAAGAAGAAAGATGGCAAGTTGCAGAATATGTAATCAAGCTTAAATCAGAATTAAAATAGTATTACTTTTTTGAAAAAAATATAAATATGTACCAGTTTTCTAGTAGATTAAAAAATTTTTCATTTGCCTTGATGGTTTTAGGTATTTTAGGAATCGGTTACGGTTTCTGGACAGCCCCAAAATCTGATGAGGATGTGGAAACAATTTTAAAAGAGCAAGAAGCTCATCATGGTGGTGGACATCATGATACGCATGCTGCCGCTTCACATTCAGAAGCTTCACATGTAGAACACGCAAAAGAGTCTGATTCAGCTCATAATTCTGATTCTCATGATGCTTCGGCACATGCTGCTGAAGGAGTTGTTGCAAATCACGAAACTTCTCACGCGGTTTCTGATTCTTCTCATGCTGTTTTAGATACTGCAGTAGTTGCTGAAGCAGCTGTAGTTACAAATATAAATAATGAGGTTTATGTAAGTAAATTTCACAAAGAAACTGTTGACCATGCAGTAGAACACAAAGAGCATGTGGAACATGTGAAACATCAATTACAAAATAAACCTTGGTCTGCTTTGTATGTTGCTTGTATTTTCTTCATGTTAATAGCTGTAGGAGCTCTTGCTTTCTATGCTATTCAGTGGGTTGCACAAGCAGGTTGGTCTCCAATTTTATTCAGAGTAATGGAAGGTATTACTGCTTATGTTTTACCAGGTTCTATTATTTTCTTTATCATCTTGTTAGTTACTGGTTTCCATTTTAATCATTTATTTACTTGGATGGCTGATGGTGTTGCGGATCCAAAGAGTCCAAATTATGATCATATCATTGCAGGTAAAACTGGTTTTCTTAATGTTCCTTTTTTCTTGATCAGAGCTGCTATTTTCTTAGCTGGTTGGAATCTTTTCCGTTACGTTTCTAGAAAAAATTCTATTAAATTAGATGAAACAAGAGATTTATCTTTTTTTAGAAAAAATTACAATGCAGCTGCAATGTTTTTAGTTTTCTTTATTGTTTCAGAATCTATGATGTCATGGGATTGGATTATGTCTGTTGATCCTCACTGGTATAGTACTTTATTTGGTTGGTATGTTTTTGCTAGTTTCTTTGTAAGTGGTATTACTGTAATTACATTAACTACAATTTATCTTAAAAATAAAGGTCTATTACCTGAAGTAACTAAATCTCATTTACACGATTTAGCTAAATTTATGTTTGGTATTAGTGTTTTCTGGACCTACTTATGGTTTTCACAATTCATGTTAATGTGGTATTCTAACATTCCTGAGGAAGTTACTTATTTTGTAACTCGTATTGAAAATTACAATTTACCATTCTTTGGTATGGTTGTGATGAACTTTGTTTTCCCATTATTGATATTAATGAATGCTGATTTCAAACGCCTTCAATGGGTTGTTGTTATGGCAGGTATCGTAATATTAGCAGGTCATTACATAGATTTCTTCAATATGATTATGCCTGCAACCGTTGGTGATCAATGGTTTATAGGGGTATCTGAAATCAGTTCCGTACTTTTCTTTGCAGGTTTGTTTATTTTTGTTGTATTTACAGCATTAACTAAGGCACCACTAACATCTGAAGGTAATCCTTACATTGAGGAAAGCAAGCATTTTCATTATTAATAATTAATTAACGAAATAAACAAATGAACGGTTTATTGATACTTTTAATCATAGTTTTATTAGGTGTTGCTGCATGGCAATTATCTAAGATATTTAGTCTAACACAATTAGGTACCAAAAGAGATGACTCGGGTATTGCTAATGATAAAGACAATAATATAAATGGATATTTAATGTTTGCTTTTGTGGCATTCATTTACATAGTTACTATTGTTTCCTTTGTGAAATGTGGTAGTTTCGTTTTAAGCAATCCAGCTTCTGAACACGGAAAAGATTATGATAACTTAATGAATATTTCTTTTGTTATTATTTTTATTGTTCAAACTTTTACTCAGTTTTTATTGCATTACTTCGCTTTTAAATATAGAGGTAAAGAAGGTCAAAAAGCTTTATATTTTGCTGATAATAACAAACTTGAAGCTATCTGGACGATCATTCCAGTTATCGTTTTAGCAGTATTAATTTTGTATGGTTTATATACTTGGAATCAAATCATGTATGTAGATGAAGACGAAGAAGTTATAAATATTGAATTGTATGCCAAACAATTTGCTTGGGAAGCTCGTTATTCTGGTGAAGATAATACTTTAGGTAAAGCCAATGTTCGTTATATTAAAGATGTGAATACTTTAGGTGTAGATATGGCTGACCGTGCATCACAAGATGATAAGGTAGTTGCTGAGATTCATTTACCTGTTGGAAAAAAAATTCATTTTAGAATGCGTTCTCAAGATGTATTACACTCTGCTTACATGCCTCATTTTAGAGCACAAATGAATTGTGTTCCTGGTATGGTTACAGAATTTGCTTTTGTTCCTACCATTACCACTGCTGATATGCGTGTTTCTCCTATGATGATGAAAAAAGTGGATGGAATTAATAAAATTAGAGCCAAAAAATCTCAGGCTTTAATAGCAGAAGGTAAACCTGCTTTAGAACCATATACTTTCGATTATCTATTATTATGTAACAAAATTTGTGGAGCCTCTCACTATAACATGCAATTAAAAATTATTGTAGAGTCTGAAGCAGATTATAAAAAATGGTTAGCTTCTCAGAAGACTTTATCAACTGTAATAAAAGAAGCTAATGCACCAAAACCAGATCCTGCTCAGTCTTCTGATTCTACAGCTGTTGCTGTTGATTCTTCAGCTGTTGTAGCTCAAGTAGTAGCAAAAAAATAATTTAAGGTTCAAAAAATAATATACGTATTATGTCACACGATCACAGTCATCATAAAGACACTTTCATTACTAAATATATTTTTAGTATTGATCATAAAATGATTGCCAAGCAGTACCTAATTTCAGGTTTGTTAATGGGAATTATAGGAGTAGTTTTATCTCTATTTTTCAGAATGCAAATTGCTTGGCCTGAAGAATCTTTTCAAGTGTTTAAAATTTTCCTAGGCGAAAAATTAGCTCCAGGTGGAGTAATGAGGAATGATATTTACTTAGCTTTAGTAACTATTCATGGTACCATCATGGTTTTCTTCGTTTTAACAGCGGGTTTATCGGGTACATTTAGTAACTTGTTAATACCACTCCAAATTGGTGCAAGAGATATGGCCTCTGGTTTCATGAATATGTTATCTTTTTGGATGTTCTTTGTCTCATGTATTATCATGATCGCATCTTTATTCGTAGAATCAGGTCCTGCTTCTGCGGGTTGGACAATTTACCCCCCACTTTCTGCAATTGAAGAAGCTATTCCAGGTTCAGGAATGGGTATGACGTTATGGTTGGTTTCTATGGCTATTTTCATTGCGTCTTCATTAATGGGTTCATTAAATTATATCGTTACTGTTATCAACTTAAGAACTAAAGGGATGACGATGACAAGATTGCCACTTACAGTTTGGGCTTTCTTCGTAACAGCAATTATTGGTGTTATTTCATTCCCGGTATTATTCTCTGCAGCTTTATTGTTGATTTTTGATAGAAGTTTTGGTACTTCATTCTATTTATCTGATATATTTATCAAAGGTGAAGTTTTACATTACCAAGGTGGTTCTCCTGTATTATTTGAGCACTTATTCTGGTTCTTAGGTCACCCTGAAGTATATATCGTTTTATTACCAGCTTTAGGAATTACATCTGAAGTAATTGCAACTAACTCTAGAAAACCAATTTTTGGTTACAGAGCCATGATTGCTTCTATTATCGCTATTGCATTCTTATCTACAATCGTTTGGGGTCACCACATGTTTATTTCGGGTATGAATCCATTCTTAGGTTCGGTATTTACATTTACTACTTTATTAATTGCTATTCCATCTGCTGTAAAAGCATTCAACTACATTACAACACTTTGGAAAGGTAATTTACAATTAAACCCTGGAATGTTATTCTCAATTGGTTTAGTTTCTACTTTTATCACTGGAGGTTTAACTGGGATTATTTTAGGAGACAGTACTTTAGATATTAACGTTCATGATACTTATTTCGTAGTAGCACATTTCCACTTAGTAATGGGTATTTCAGCTTTATACGGATTCTTCGCTGGGGTGTACCACTGGTTCCCAAGAATGTTTGGTAGAATGATGAACAAAACACAAGGTTATATCCACTTTTGGGTTACTGCAGTTTGTGCTTACGGAGTTTTCTTCCCAATGCACTTTATTGGAATGGCAGGTTTACCAAGAAGATACTATACCAATTCTAACTTCCCATTATTTGATGAGTTAGCAGATACAAACGTATTAATTACTATGTTTGCTTTAGTAGGAGCAGCTTTCCAATTAGTTTTCTTTTGGAATTTCTTCTACAGTATTTTCAAAGGTAAGAAAGCACCTATGAACCCATGGCGTTCAACTACTTTAGAGTGGACAGCCCCTGTTGAACATATCCACGGAAACTGGCCAGGAGAACTACCTACCGTACACCGTTGGCCTTATGATTACAGTAAACCTGGTCATGATGAAGATTTTGTACCTCAAACTACACCAATGAAAGAAGGTGAAGTTGAATTACATCACTAATATTATAAAAAGCCTCAATGTAAATTGAGGCTTTTTTGTTTTAACTATTTTTTTATTTTATTAATTCTTCAATATTATTAAAAATTTCATTGGTCATCTCTGTATCTACATCAAATATGGAATTTCCAAGAACTCTTTTTTTATCTTGTAATTGAATGATTTTTTCTTCAATGGTATCTTTAGTAATGAATCTCAAAACGGTTACTTTTTCGGTTTGTCCCATTCTATGTGCTCTGGATAAAGCTTGGTTTTCCTTGTACGGATTCCACCATGGATCTAAAAATAGTACATAACTTGCTTCCGTTAGGTTTAGACCTGTTTCTCCCGCCTTTAATGATATAAAAAATAATAACGGCTGTGGTTTGTTCTGAAAAGTATATACTAATTGTTCTCTAGTTTCTTTCTTCGTTTTCCCCGTTAGTGTTTGAAAATTGATTTTATTCTCTTTACACCAATTTTCATATAGGTTAATATGTTTTACAAAGGAACTAAACAATAATACCTTTTTATTATTCGCAACTAAGGCTTGAATTTTAGTTGTGATTTCAATGAATTTCCCTGATTCTATATTTAAATTTTCATCTACTAATTTGGGATGATTGCTCCATTGTCTTAAACGAAGTAAGGATTTTAAGATTTGAATACGATCTAGTTTGTCTTTGTCTATTGATAGTATCGAATTTCTAGCTTTTGACTTTTCTTTTTCATATTCCTTAGCTTGTTCGTTGCTTAATTCACAATATATTACTTGCTCTGTTTTTTCAGGCAGTTCGCTTAATACTTCTTCTTTTGTTCTTCTTAATATAAACGGACTTAATATTTTTTTTAACTCGAGTAATTGATTTTCATCCTGTTTTTTTTCAATCGGATCTGAATAATTTTTCTTAAAGTAGTCAAAATTACCAAGTATGTCTTTATTAATTAATTGCATTTGCGACCAAACATCGGACAATGAGTTTTCAATCGGAGTCCCACTTAAAACAATTTTTTGTAGGGCAGAAATAGTAGCTAAATTTTTGTAAGCCACAGATTCTTTGTTTTTAATATTTTGACTTTCATCTACTATGATGAAATTAAATCCTATTTTATTTAGTTCTTTTACATCTTTATTCAAGGTGCCATACGTGGTAAATACTAAATCGTAATTCTTCAACCTGTTTAGTATTGTTTTTCTTGTTGGTCCGAAATAAGTTATACAATGAAAAAAAGGAGTGAATTTTTTACTTTCTTGATACCAATTAAATAATAACGATTTGGGTGCCACAATTAAGGCTTTTACTTTTGTTTTTTGTGGTTCTATGGCGGCAAATAAATCGGCTGTGATTTCCGTATCTGATGTTGATTTTAATAAGTTGTTTTCTTGTATTGTTGCCAAATAGCTTAATATTTGGATGGTTTTTCCTAAGCCCATGTCGTCAGCTAAACAAGCGCCATATCCGTTTTGAAATAATTGCAGTAACCAATTCACACCATAGGTTTGATAAGGTCTTAAAGTAGCCTTAATTTGTGTTGAAATCGGTATAGTTTGTTGTTCTTGTACGGTGTAATCTGTGTTTTCTAATAAAGCTACTTTTGTTTTCGCTAAGGTTGCTGTTTCCTCAGAAGTTACAACTAGATGTTTCACTAATGAACTGTATTTACTAAACCATTCTTCCGGAATCATAAATATACTTTCATCTGGAAGTTCGTAAGTAAATTTTTTTTGTTCTAAATATGGAATAAACTTTACAAAAGGAATGGTAAAATTTCCTATGGTAACTTCTATTTTTACATCAAACCAATCATTTTTTTCTACAACTTGTGTTTGAATTTGATAAGCTGCTGCATTGATTTTCTTAGTGCCATATAAGTAGGTTTCAATAGTAAAATTATAGTTTTCTAATGTTTTCTTATGAATTTCTAAATATTGATATAAAGAGTTTGTGGCAGATGTTAAGTGCCATTTTTCTTGTCTTGTATCTTTAAATTCAAAGTGGTCTAACAAAGCAATTTGTGCAGCTTCTTCTAATTTGTTTCGTTCTGTCAGAGTGACTTTGATTTCTTCGTTCTCAAAATCAATAGAAACTTGTTTTTTTCGTTTTTCTTCCGAACTAAATTTTACGTTGTGATACCCAAATTCTAAATAAAAATAAGGTTTGTTTTTAAAGAAATCTACTTCAGTAACTATCGTACAAGTAGTAAGTGTGTTTTGATGAATAATTTCAAATCCATTGGTATGAATCGCGACTTTTTGTACGATATCTTTAATAAAGGTATTGAAATAAGAAGCCAACATACGTTGCGGAACTTCTATAGTGGTTTTGGAAAGAAAAGGTTTTAGTTTATTCGTGTTGATGTTTTTTAAAACTACTAATTCAGCATTCATTACAAACCAAAATGTGGTATTGGTAAGTAAATGTATGTCTTCTTGACATGGAATAATCGTTTCGTTTTCCTGTTGTAAATACAACTCATACGATAAACCATCTTCTTTTTTATTAAAATGTAAACTTACATCAAACTCTTTTTCCGTATAAGTTATTTTTTTAGACGTAAAATCTTTTTCATGAAACAGATTTAAAGTAAGTTGAATTTGTTGTCCTTTCGCAAGAATAAGTAATTCATTAATACGATCATCTAAATATTGAAAATAAAAAGTAGCTAATGATTTATCTTCCAAGAAAGAGCCTTTTTTGACTTTCTTATTAAATCGTTCTAGAAGTTTTTCGGGTTGTAAAAGCGTCAGAATTTCGAATATTCTGGATATTTCTTTACTAATTTGCTTCGGTTCTATTCCGAAATGTTGTAAAACTTCTGGTGTCGCTTTTTTTTCTATATATCTGAATTCCTTTGCGTGGTTGATATATAGCGTAGGTAAATACGCTTTGAGTTCCTGATGATAGGAGAAATCAAGAATATAAAAATAATCCATTACGAGTAACTTAACTTAAAGTCTCAAAATTAATTTCGCAATGGAAAAGTAAATTACAATTCCCATAATGTCATTACTAGTTGTAATAAATGGGCCAGTGGCTAATGCTGGATCGATACCGTATTTGTCTAATACAATTGGAATAAATGTTCCAACTAGTGAAGCAATTACAATTACGGTTAGTAAAGCTATAGAAACGGTAATTCCGATGACAAAAGGATAACCAAGCAAGAAATGACTTCCTAAGATTAGAATTCCAGATAAAATACTTCCGTTTAATAAGCTTAACGATAATTCTTTAAGCAATCGGTTCCATAAACTTCCATTAATGGAATTATTTGCCAAACCTTGTACGACAATCGCACTCGATTGTACACCTACATTTCCTGCCATAGCCGCTATCAAAGGAGTGAAAAATAAAATGGTTCGGTGGCCTTCCATGGTAGGTTCGAAAATACTCAAAACCTTTACAGAAATAAATCCGCCAAATAAAGCCAAAACCAACCAAGGTAAACGGGCTTTTGTTAATTCTAAAATACTGTCATCCGCTTCAACATCTTGAGAAATACCGGCTGCTAACTGATAATCTTTATCGGCTTCTTCTTTTATAATATCAATAATGTCATCAATCGTAACTCTTCCCACCAAGCGGTCTAATTCGTCAATAACAGGAATCGCTTCCAAGTCATATTTTTGCATGATTCTAGCAACTTCTACATCTTTAGTTTCTACCCTTACATAGTCCACTTTTTTAATATAAATGTCACTGATTTGTGTTTTTGTAGAAGTCGTTAATAAATCTTTTAACGACAAACGCCCTTTTAATCGATCTTCATCATCTACTACATAAATGGAATGCACTCGGGTTACATTTTCTGCCTGATGACGCATTTCTTTTACGCAAGTTAAAACATTCCAGTTTTCGTTGACTTTTACTAACTCTTTCGCCATAATACCACCAGCGGTATTTTCATCATAACGTAAAAGGTCAACAATATCTT
>CAZULO010000101.1:0-10835 GCA_964621245.1 uncultured Flavobacterium sp. | reverse complement strand
ACGGAAAATCAGAAACACGTTTCATTGAAGAAAAAAGAACTTTTGAACCAGAAAACATTGGTGACAAAATTCAATTACACATGAACCGTTGTATTTTATGCCAACGTTGTACAACTTTAGCTGACCAATTAACAGACAAAAGAGTTCATGGTGTTTTAAACCGTGGCGATCATGCACAAATTTCAACTTGTGTTTCTGCAGCGATTGATAATGAATTTTCTGGAAACATGATTGATGTTTGTCCTGTTGGGGCATTAACAGACAAAACTTTCCGATTTAAAAGTAGAGTTTGGTTTAATAAACCTTTCAATGCACACAGAGATTGTGACAAATGTTGTGGAAAAACTACGGTTTGGATGTTCGGAAACGAAATTCAAAGAGTTACAGGAAGAAAAGATCAATATGGTGAAGTAGAAGAATTCATTTGCAACACCTGTCGTTTCGATAAAAAAGAAGTATCGGATTGGACAATTGAAGGTCCGAAAGTATTCAATAAAGATTCTGTAATCAACCAAAATAATTACAAACGCCCTTTGGAAAAAGTAATTATTGATACTGAGAAAAACATACTTTTAGGTCGTGATGAAGACCGAGTAAAAATTAGTATGTCGGGTGTTCCATTAAAAAACACAAATAACTAATGGATAGCGTATTTATCATAGAAAAAAGTGTGATTATCGTAGCAGTTTTTGCTTTAACCATGTTAATGGCGATGTATTCTACTTGGGCAGAACGTAAAGTTGCCGCGTTTTTACAAGACCGTGTTGGACCAAACCGTGCAGGTTGGGGTGGCTTATTACAACCCCTTGCCGATGGAGCCAAATTATTTACAAAAGAAGAATTTTTCCCAAATACACCTAATAGATTTCTATTTATTTTAGGACCAGCTATTGCGATGAGTACCGCTTTAATTACGAGTGCTGTTATTCCATGGGGTGATAAAATTCATGTATTTGGAAGAGATGTTTTACTTCAAGCTACAGATATTGATGTATCCATTTTATATGTTTTTGGAGTATTATCAATTGGAGTGTACGGAATTATGATTGGTGCTTGGGCATCAAATAATAAATATTCTTTAATGTCAGCCGTACGTGCTTCTTCACAGATGATTTCTTATGAAGTGGCGATGGGATTAGCAATGATATCCATTTTAATGATGTCGGGTTCGTTATCCTTAAAAGACATTACCGTAATGCAAGCTAATGACGGATGGAATATTTTCTATCAGCCACTTGCATTCTTAATTTTCTTAATTTGTTCTTTTGCTGAAACCAACAGAACACCATTTGATTTAGCAGAATGTGAATCAGAATTAATTGGAGGATATCATACTGAATATTCTTCAATGAAAATGGGATTCTATTTATTTGCTGAATATGCGAATATGTTTATTTCAGCAACAATCATTTCAGTTATATTCTTTGGTGGATACCACTTCCCATTTATGGCAGAATGTAAAGAAGCGATTGGAATGAATTTAACAGCACTAATTGGTTTCTTTGCTTTATTTGCAAAAATATGTTTCTTCATCTTTTTCTACATGTGGGTAAGATGGACGATTCCACGTTTCAGATACGATCAATTAATGCATTTAGGTTGGAAAATATTAATTCCGTTAGCTGTTATCAATATTATTGTAACAGGAATTGTAATGGTTATATTTAATTAGTAAGAAAATGTCAGTACAACAAATATCATTATCAGGAAGAAAAATCGAAGTTTCCAACAAGGAAATGACATTTTTAGAACGAATTTACGTTTGGACGATTCTGAAAGGTTTATGGACCACTTTAAAACATTTGTTTAGAAGAAAAGTGACCATAAAATACCCGGAGGAAGTACGTGAAATGAGTCCAGTAGCACGTTTACAACATATGTTAATGCGTGACGATCAAGGTAGAGAAAGATGTACCGCTTGCGGATTATGCGCTTTATCATGCCCAGCTGAAGCCATTACAATGAAAGCAGCTGAAAGAAAACCGGAAGAAAAAAACTTATATAGAGAAGAAAAATACGCGGAGATTTATGAAATAAATATGTTGCGTTGTATTTTCTGTGGTTTATGTGAAGAAGCTTGTCCAAAAGAAGCGATTTACTTAACGACTTCTAAAAAAATTGTAGCTTCAGGTTATGAAAGAGAAGATTTCATCTACGGAAAAGACAAATTGGTTATGCCTTTAGACATGGCTATTAAAAACACACCATCTAATACAGTAAATTAATCATGTTAGAAATAGTTTTTTATATATTATCAGCCATTACACTAGGAACTGCTTTCTTAACAGTTTTTAGTAAAAACGCAATTCATAGTGCGATTTATTTAGTGATTTGCTTTTTTTCATTAGCAGGTCATTACTTATTATTCAATGCGCAATTTTTAGCTATCGTTCATATTATTGTTTACGCTGGTGCCATTATGGTATTATTATTATTTACCTTAATGTTAATGAATCTAGACCATGAAGATGAAACTTCAAAACCTTTATTGGCTAAATTAGCAGCTGTTTTTTCTGCTGGTATTTTAGGTTTAGTTTTAATTGCTGCTTTACGTAAAGCACAACCAGAAAATATTGAATATGTAAATTCTGGAGTAGATTATCAATCGATAAAAGTATTAGGAAAAGTGTTATTAAACGAATACCAAGTTCCTTTCGAATTTGCATCTGTTTTACTATTAGTTTCTATGATTGGTGCCGTTTTAATTTCTAAAAAAGAAGAAAAAATATAATTATGAATATTTTAGAACACGTTGGTATTGAAAACTACCTTACACTTTCAGCATTGCTATTTTGTATTGGTGCGTTTGGTCTTTTATACAGAAGAAATGCCATAATCATGTTTATGTCTATTGAAATTATGCTAAATGCCGTAAACTTACTTTTAGTTGCTTTTTCTTCTTATCATGAAGATCCATCAGGGCAAGTTTTCGTATTTTTCACCATGGCTGTTGCTGCAGCTGAAGTAGCTGTTGGTTTAGCTATATTAGTTTCGGTATTTAGAAATATTGGAAATATTGACATCGATAATTTAAAAAATCTAAAAGGATAATTCTGAAATGAATACTACTATATTACTCTTATTATTTGCACCACTTGTTGGTTTTTTAACTACGCTTTTCTTCGGAAAAAAGTTAGGAAAAACCGTTTCTGGTGTGATTGGAACAACAGCAGTTGTTATCTCATTTTTATGTGCACTTTGTTTGTTTTCTCAAATTAATGCAGGAGAAACTATTCCTACATTTAAACTAGCAGATTGGTTTTCAATTGGAAACATAAAAATTAATTTTTCTTTCTTATTCGATCAATTATCTGTGTTATGGTTGTTGTTTGTAACTGGAATTGGTTCTTTAATTCACTTATACTCTATCAACTACATGCACGAAGATGAAAATATGCACAAATTTTTTTCTTATTTAAATTTGTTCGTTTTCTTCATGATTGCTTTAGTGTCTGGAAGTAACTTATTAATTATGTTCATTGGATGGGAAGGCGTTGGATTGTGTTCTTACTTATTAATCGGATTTTGGTATAAAAACCAAGATTATAATGATGCCGCGAAAAAAGCGTTCATTATGAACCGTATTGGAGATTTAGGTTTCTTAATTGGAATTTTCATCTTAGGTCATACATTTGGTACTTTAGATTTCTTAGAAATAAAAGCTTTATTAGGAAAAGATGTAATCTCTCCTAGCCTATTATCCATCGCAGCTTTATGTTTATTCATTGGAGCTTGTGGTAAATCAGCACAATTACCTTTAGCTACTTGGTTACCAGACGCAATGGCTGGACCAACACCTGTTTCTGCCTTAATTCACGCAGCAACAATGGTAACAGCTGGTATTTTTATGATTACAAGAATGAATTTCTTATTCGACTTAACGCCAGATGTTCAAAACGTAATTGCAATTGTTGGTGCAATCACAGCAATTGTTGCAGCATCAATTGGTTTAGTTCAAAACGATATTAAAAAAGTATTAGCGTATTCTACCGTTTCGCAATTAGGTTTAATGTTTTTAGCCTTAGGGTTAGGAGCGTATGAAGTAGCCGTTTTCCACGTAATTACACATGCTTTCTTTAAAGCTTGTTTGTTCTTAGGTTCAGGTTCTGTAATTCATGCTTTACATGGAGAACAAGACATGAGAAATATGGGTGGTTTAAGAAAAGTAATGCCAATTACGTTCTGGACGATGATGATTTCTACCTTAGCGATTTCAGGAATTTTCCCATTCTCTGGATTCTGGTCTAAAGATGAAATTTTAATGACAGCTTTCCACGGAAATATCCCATTATGGATTATCGGTTCGATAGCTTCAATCATGACAGCATTTTACATGTTCCGTTTGATGTATTTAACTTTCTTCAACGACTTTAGAGGAACGGAAGAACAAAAACATCATTTACACGAAAGTCCAGCTTTAATTACTATTCCATTAGTAATTTTAGCAACCTTAGCTGCTATCGGTGGAGCCATTAGCTTACCAGGAAACAGTTGGTTAAATCATTATTTAGCGCCTTTATTCAAAAAGCATGAAGCGCATCATTTAGATGGTCAAGCTTATATGTTAATGGCAATCGCTACAGTTGGAGCTTTAGTTGGAATTGGAATTGCTTATTCTAAATATTTAAAGAAAAAAGAAGTTCCGGTTGCAGATTCTGAAGTACAAGGTTTACATAAAGTTTTATCGAACAAATATTATTTAGATGAAATTTATATGGCAACCATTGTAAAACCAATTTATATGATTTCCAATTTTGCTAAAAAATATGTGGAGAAATTCATTTCAAAAGCAGTTATTGGTTTAGGTGGTGCTACTTATGCATTATCTATAAAAGGAAAGAAAATTCAAAATGGTAATATTGGTGTGTATTTATTCGCATTCATATTCGGAATGGTTGGGTTTTTAGTTTATGTATTTATAATTCGAGATGTAAAATAATGGATAGTAGTATCGTTTTAATTGTATTATTAGTTGGCGCTTTAGTCACCTATTTATCTGGAAACAAGTTCGCTTCTAAAATAGCTTTAGTTTCAAGTATTGCTGCTTTCGGAGCAACAGTATTGGCTTTAAATGCTTATCAAGCTGGCGAAAATTTAGATGTTACCATTCCATGGATTTCTCAATTTAACATCAATTTTGCCTTACATGTTGATGGTTTATCTTTAGTCATGTTATTATTAACTACTGGATTGTTACCACTAATTATCTTATCTGGATTTATCACTAAATTTGAAAATTCAAAATCAATTTATGCCTTAATGTTGTTCATGGGATTTGCCATGGCAGGAACCTTCTTAGCATCAGACGGATTTTTATATTATATCTTTTGGGAAATTGCATTAATTCCAATTTATTTCATTGCCTTAAATTGGGGTAACGGAGATGTAGAAGAACGTAAAAAAGCGATTTTAAAATTCTTTATTTACACGTTTGTGGGTTCTTTATTTATGCTTTTAGCATTTATTTACTTGTACTCAAAAGGTGGAAGTTTTGACATCAATAAGTTATATGCTTTACCTTTAACTCACATAGAAAAAACATATATTTTCTTCGCCTTCTTTTTAGCGTATGCAATTAAAATTCCAGTAATTCCTTTCCACACTTGGCAAGCAAACACGTATAGCAAAGCACCAGCAGTTGGTACGATGTTATTATCAGGAATTATGTTGAAAATGGGATTATACAGTGTATTAAGATGGCAATTACCATTGTCAGATAGTGCTGCAAAAGAATATATGCCAATTATTGTTGCATTATCAATTGCTGGAATTATTTACGGTGCGATTGTAACTTTAAAACAAAAAGACATTAAAAAATTCTTAGCGTATTCTTCTTTATCACACGTTGGATTAATTGCTGCAGGTTTATATTCTTTAACTATTGAAGGATTTCAAGGAGCAGTTTTACAAATGCTTTCTCACGGAATTGTTATTGTTGGTTTATTTTATGTTGTAGAATTAATTTATAACAGATACAACACGTATCAAATTAAAGAAATGGGGGGCATCAGAATTCAAGACACCTATTTTGCATCCTTATTTATGATTATCATGTTAGCTTCTGTAGCTTTACCAACAACTTTTAACTTTATTGGTGAATTTAATTTACTATACAGTCTATTCAAAGTAAATATTTGGTATGCTGTAATTGCAGGAACAACAATCATTTTAGGAGCTTTTTATATGTTGAGAATGTTCCAAAAAGTAATGTTAGGTTCGGAAACAAAAACGTTTCACAAAATATCAAAACAAGAAAGTATTGTTTTAGTACTTGTGGTAGGTTTAACTATCTTCTTCGGATTATTTCCTCAACCTATTATCGATTTAATTACGCCAAGTTTACAATCAATTTTAACACAAATCAAATAATAATCAATTTAAAATGACTACATTAATTGCTATAATAGGAATCGGAATATTTTGTTTAGTAGCAGAAATAATGAATCTAAAAAAGATTATTATTCCTGTGTCAATTGTGTTATTACTAACCTTATTTGGTTTAAATATCAATCAAGAGTTTTTACCTGAAATCAAAGGATATACTTCCATGATTGAAGTAAATAAATTTTCAATTGCTTTCTCTAGTTTATTTATTTTATTGACTGCATTTTTAATTTTAATGAGTGCACCAAGTTATAAAAATAGCTCTAAATTATCAGATTTCATTTCTATAAAAGTATTTATGCTTTCTGGAGCTGTGGCTATGGTAAGTTTCAGCAACTTAGCAATGTTTTTCTTAGGAATTGAAGTTTTATCCATTGGACTTTACGTGCTAGCAGGAAGTGACCGTTTAAAAATAAAAAGTAACGAAGCCGGAATGAAATATTTCCTAATGGGTTCTTTCGCCTCTGGAATTTTATTATTCGGAATTACGATGCTTTACGGAGCTACAGGTACTTTCGACGTGGGAACTTTATACGAGGCTTCTATTTCTGCAAGTACAGAATTTTGGTTTTATATCGGTGTGATATTAATTACTATTGGTATGTTATTCAAAGTGGCTGCCACTCCAATGCACTTTTGGGCACCAGATGTGTACGAAGGTTCACCAACTCAAGTTACTGCAATTATGAGTACTTTGGCAAAAGTAGCTGCAATGGCTTCCTTCTTTAAATTGATCACCATTTTAAATAGCCAAATGTTATTCAGCTATACACAAGTAATTATTGTAGTAGTTATTGCTACTATGTTATTTGGTAATATTATGGCTTTACGTCAGAAAAAAGTAAAAAGAGTGATCGCGTATTCTGGTATTTCGCATACTGGTTTTATGTTATTAACTTTACTAAATATCAATGCTGCCGAAAACAATCTTTTGTTTTATGCCGCTTCATACGCTATTGCTGGATTAGCAGCATTTTCTGTAATCTTATTTGTAATTAAAAACGAAGATAACGATCAAATTGAAAATTTTAATGGTCTAGGCAAAAAGCATCCTTTAATGGCTTTTATTATGACGATTTCTTTACTATCAATGGCTGGAATTCCTATTTTAGCTGGATTTTTCGCTAAGTTTTTCTTATTGAATCAAATTATTTCTAGCGGATTTATTGGTTTAGCTATTGTTGCGATTATCAACTCTATGATTGCAGTATTTTATTACTTCAAAATTGTAGTAGCCATGTATACGAAAGAACCTACCTACGGAAAAGAATACGCCACACATTCTGAATACTACATTGTAGGAATTGTAGCTACAGTATTATTGGTATTAATTGGATTGTTTCCAGATACCTTATTAAATCTGATTTAATAACAACCTAAATAAATATAAAAAATCCCAATTTCTAAAATTAGAAATTGGGATTTTTTATATCATATCTTAACCAAAAATTAATAAAGTTCTAAGTGTAAGTAAAACTAAATTTCCACTATAACACTTACAGCATTGCCACCAAAACCTACAGCATTGACCAATATTTTTTTAAGTTTTCTTATATTTTGATTAGGGAAAAAAGGAGAAGCTATAAACTGTTTGTGTTGCAACATCAAAACAGCCATTTCGACACTTAATAAACCGGAAGTCGCAAACGTATGTCCAATTTTCCATTTATTTGAAGTTAACATCGGTAAATCTTTACCAAAAACAGCTTTGATGGCTTCAAATTCTGTACTATCACCTTGTATCGTTCCAGGCGCATGCATAACCACTGCATCAATTGATGCTAAATCGGTAGCTGCAATAGCCATTTTCATCGATTTTTGAAAACATTTAGCAGCTGTTGATATAGAAGTGCCACTTGATAAAACTTCTGTAGCATAACCAATTCCTGTAATTTTAGCAATCGCACTATCAGAAGAAAGCGATAAAGCCAAACAAGCAGCAGCTTCACCTAAAACCATAGTATTAGTAGTTTTATGGAAATCTAAACTTCTATTCGGTAAAATATTTTCTTCAGTAGTATACACTTTTAAAGCGGTCAACTGACTTAAAGTAAAAGGCGTTAAAGGCGCTTCACTAGCTCCAACTAAAAAAGTATCAGACATACCCGATTGCAACCAAGCAATTCCATTTAAAAGCGAATGCAAACCAGTGGAACACGTTATAGAATGTGAAATTTCCGGACCTTCAGATTGTAAATCATGCGATACCCAACTCGAAATATTTCCTAAAGTGGTAGAAGGTGAAGTAAAAGTAGACACCAAACCATCTTGCAAAAAATCAGCATGGTGTTTTTCAAATAAAGTCGTAGCGCCACGAGAAGAACCAAAATTAATACCGATATTTCTATCAAAAAAACCACTATTTTTAAAAGAGTTTCTTGCCACAAAAATAGCCATCACAACCGATTTGTCTAAGTGTTTATATTTAGAATCGGATACCATTATTTCATCCAAAAATTCATTTTCTTGTTCCGAAAACTTAGAAACCCAATAATTCTTATTATTTGCATGAAGCTTTTGAAATAAAGCATTCTCATGTAAATAATTATTCCAAATTTCATCAGAACTAGTCCCTAAAGCAGAAATAGAAGCTATAGAATGAATAAAAACAGGTTGTTTTAACATGGAATTTCGTTTAAAGCTTGTTCTATAGTGGCGTAAATCTGTTGCAGACTTTCCTCAGAAATAATATAAGAAGGCAAAATGTATATGATATTTCCAACTGGACGTAAAATCACACCTTTTTCTATAAAATAATTATAAAACTGATTGCGCAAATCGCTATAATAATCTTGTTTTTCGGAAACTTGAATTTCTAAAGCAAAAATCACTCCCAAAACCCTAGTAGTTTTAACTTTATGGTGTTGACTAATATGTTTCTCAAATTGGAGATGTGAAGAAGTGATTCGATGGATATTTTCAAAAATACTAGGTCGTTGTAATAATTCTATACTAGCCAAAGCGGCTGCACAACCCGTTGGATTGGCTGTAAACGTATGTCCATGAAATAAAGCGTGACTTTTATTATCGCTCACAAAACCATCAAAAATTTCTTGTGTAAAAGAAGTAATTGCCATCGGAATGGTTCCGCCCGTTAAGGCTTTACTCAAACACATCATATCAGGCAAATTGCTCAAATAATTACACGCAAAAAGTTTTCCAGTTTTTCCGAAACCTGTCATCACTTCATCAGCGATGGTAAAAACATCATTTTGTTTACAAATTGAAATCAATTCGTCTAATTCCGAAGCTTCGTACATCACCATTCCTGCTGCTCCTAAAACCAAAGGTTCAAAAATAAAAGCCGCAACTTTGTGTTCTGCAATTGCTTTCTGTAAAGCCAACCTTGCACTTTCTTCCTGACCTTTAACCGGAACCGGAATTCGAATTACATTTATTAGCGCATCTTGAAACGCTTCTGTAAATAAGCCAATACCGCTAACTGCCATCGCACCAAAAGTATCGCCATGAAAAGCATCTTCAAAAGCAATAATAGTATTTTTTTTAATCCCTTTATTATAATGATACTGAAAAGAAGCCTTAATCGCTACTTCCACTGCTGTAGAACCATTATCAGAATAGAAAAACTTTTTTTGATTGGAAGGTAAAATCTCCACTAATTTTTCTGCCAATTCTACTACAACATTGTGCGTAAAACCACCAAACAAAACGTGTTCTAAAGTAGTAAGCTGCTTGTAAATCGCATCCGCAATAAAAGAATTACTATGTCCAAACGGATTGACCCACCAAGAGGCAATCGCATCAATATATTTTTTCCCGTTTTCATCCCACAAAAACTCGGCTTCACCTTTTACAATGGCCGGAAAATGAGAATTAATTTTATGTTGTGTGTAAGGATGCCAATTGTATAAAGCGTCTTTTTCTGAAAGTGTCATGATTTTAATAACTAGATATTAGTCGAGCTTACAAAGATAAGCAAACATTTTTATTGGGCGTTCCCTTTTAGGTCGTGTGTTCCGTTATATCTTTTTTTCCCTTTCTTATTCCAAACAAAAAAAGGATGCCACTTCACCCACTAACGCAAAACCCAAATACTTAACAAATTTGTCTTTAAATAAAATTATAGACTAACTTAATTTTTCCAAATTTTCTCTAAACAAAACGGCGTAATATTTTATTACATTTGTCTAACTTTTAAAATTTAAAATTTGAAGGATTTTTATAATTATTCCAATATCGTAATAAAAGAATTGCATTATCTTCGATTTTATAAAACAAAGTAATCTGTTTTACAATCACAATTTGAAAAACATTTTTATATGCTGTAGGTTTAAATTTAATATTACCTTTTGACAGTTTATCTAAAATTTCGTGTGATTTTTTAATAAACTTTTCAACTTCTTTTTCGGTCCATTCGTTTTCTAAATAATACATATTTTCAGAAAAATCATCTATAGCCAAATCTGTCCAAACGATAGGAATCACTATTT
>CAZULO010000100.1:0-10893 GCA_964621245.1 uncultured Flavobacterium sp. | reverse complement strand
TTCAAAAATTTGGAGCTGAATTAGAAGCACACCAACAATTATTAATGGCCGCTTCTGATATGTTAATTGAAATTTACATGGCTGAAAGTGCTTTATTAAGAACTGAAAAAATGGCTAAAAAAGTAGGTGCTGATAAAGTAGCAGATCAAATAGCTATGACACAATTATATTTATACAATGCTGTAGATGTTGTAACTCAAAAAGGAAAAGAAGGAATTGTTTCTTTTGCTGAAGGCGACGAACAACGTATGATGTTAATGGGATTACGCCGTTATACAAAATATGTAAACATGCCAAACGTAGTGAAATTACGTGAGCAAATTGCCGCTAAAGTAATCGCAGAAAACAATTACTGTTTTTAATTATTAATTTGTTTGTTTAAAAAAGTCCTGAGCAATCAGGACTTTTTTTTTCTTTATTTGCCTTCCATCTCCCAACTTCCATCTCCCATCTTCCATCTTCCATCTCCCAGCTTCTAACTATGTATTCACCTCTAAATCTTTAATATAATCTTCATGTTCATAAAAGAAACGTTCAAAAGCATCCATTTTATCATAGAAAAAATTGAAAATCGTTTCCCAGTCGGTTTTTCGGTTTAAACTGACATCGGAGAGTTCGACCCAAATTCTACTGATTATTTTGCCGTTCTCTAAGCGGTGTGCGTTGTCAAAAATAGCATCAGGTAAAAATTCTTCTATTAAAATATCTTTTAACGATTCCACTTTTTGAAAATAAATAGTACGTTTGTTTTCATCTTTGGGTTCAATATCAAACATAACATAAGCTTTTTTGTTGTCGATATTAAACTTAAAAGTTACGTCTTTAATCTTGGTATTATACAACAACCATTTCCTTGGATACTCGTTTCCGAAAGTAGACCAAAATTCTTTTTTTATTAGTTGTGCGTCGGCTTTACTATACATTTTTGTGAATATTTTTTGTAACTTTAACGAATAGAAAATTTAAAAAATGGATTTTACACATTTCATAAATACTGTTGCAAAGTTAAAGAAAGAAAAGTTGTTAGCCTCAGACGCACACATAAAAATGGCGCCTTTAGAACGAATTACTTATCTTAAGGATAAATCGTACACGGAAAACAAACCCAGAAATGCAGCTGTTTTAATGTTGGTATATCCAAAAAATAATGTGGCGCATTTAGCATTGATTGTTCGAAATACATATCCTGGTGTGCATTCTTCCCAAATCAGTTTTCCTGGTGGGAAAGAAGAATTAGAAGATGCAAATTTAGAATATACAGCCTTAAGAGAAACAGAAGAAGAAGTTGGCGTTGCCATGCATAAAGTTGAGGTGATTCGGAAATGTAGTGAAATTTATATTCCGCCGAGTAATTTTCTTGTCACCCCTTTTTTGGGATTTGCAACCGAGGATTTAACATTTATTCCTAATCCAGATGAGGTGAAACGCGTTTTAGAACTTCCTATTCATGAATTACTTAACGATGATATTATTATTCAAACGAAGATGAGCACTTCTTATGCAACTAATATTGATGTGCCCGCTTTTCAAGTTGAAAAATATGTGGTTTGGGGTGCTACAGCTATGATGCTCAGTGAATTAAAGGAACTTTTTAGAAATGCCATGAAATAACCTTAAAAGAAGTTTTCAAAAAAACATATAAATAAATACAAAGTTGTTACATTTCACAAGTAAAAACAATTGATAAATCAATACGAAGTAGGATTAAATTACTAAATTTGCAACCCTTTTATAAACATTATACCTATGGGATTATTTAAAAGAAATCCATTCGGACATATCTTATTTATCAAAAAATGGTTGATTCGTATTTTTGGTGCGATTACGCATTCCCGATACAGAAGTTTCAATAATTTACAAATTGATGGTTCAGAAATTATAAGAAGTTTACCAGACACAAATGTATTATTCATTTCAAATCACCAAACATATTTTGCAGATGTAACTGCTATGTTTCACGTTTTTAATGCTGCTTTAAAAGGAAGAGAAGATAATATTAAGAATGTGTTTTATTTGTGGGAACCGAAATTAAACTTGTATTATGTAGCTGCTAAAGAAACAATGACTGAAGGCTTGTTGCCAAGAATTTTAGCTTATATTGGTGCGATTACAGTAGAAAGAACTTGGCGTGCAGAAGGAAAAGATGTACAAAGAGAAGTCAATCCAAATGATACAGAAAATATTAAAATTGCTTTAGAAGATGGTTGGGTAATTACATTTCCACAAGGAACAACACGTTCCTTCAAACCGGTTCGTAAGGGAACAGCTCATATTATCAAACAGCATAAGCCAATAGTTGTACCGATTGTCATTGATGGATTCCGAAGATCGTTTGATAGAAAAGGATTATTCGTAAAGAAAAAAGGAATTCTACAATCAATGGAAATTAAACCACCATTAGAAATTGATTATGAAAACGATTCGATTGAAAAAATTGTGGAACAAATAGAATATGCGATCGAGCAACACGCTTCCTTTTTAAAAGTAATTCCTCAAGAAATATTAGAAGATTCTGTGAAATTAGACAAAGAACGTCAATGGAAATATTAGAAGTTATCTTTTTGTCAATCTGAATTTATTTCAGATTCTAAAAAAAATGTTAGAGATTCTGAACTAATTCAGAATCTCTAACATTTTTTTTTTAATACTCTATTTTTTGTAATTCATTATAATTGCGTTTTAGTCTTCTCATGAAAAAGCCATAAATCAATCGATAAAATAACCATAATATAAATATAAATACTAATATAAAAACAAAATACATTCCAAAAACAATAAAATAGCCTTTATTAGAATTATTGCCAAATTTATGAATGATTTCTTGAAGTTTTGGTTCGTATATAATTTGAGCAACAAATGCGATAATTAAGATGAAACCAATCATCACTAAATTATATGTCACATATTGTTTTACTGTTTTTCTAGAATTAAATATGTTTTTTAGTAAATGATTTACAGAATCTGTAGCATTGATTTTTTTGTAATTGGTGTAAAACCTATATATGAAAAATAAAATAACAGCATAATTAATTACGGATACAATCAGCATAAATGTTTTTAAATGGTATTTGTCTAACATTTTCCAATAAGTATCGTTATTTGTAAAAAAACCTAAGGCTGTCCACAAAACTATTTCTAAAACGCTAATAATAAATATCCATTTTACAATAGAAGATGAACTTTTGTGCAACATCCCGTAAATTTCATTTTCAGAAACTTGCTTAAATTGCCCATCGTTTTTCTTCCAATCTTTTTTTAATAATTCTAATTCATCCATAGGTTACGGATTTAATATTTTTTTAAGTTTCCCTTTAATTCTGTTCATTTTCACTCGCGCATTCACTTCACTAATTCCCAGTGTTTCTGAAATTTCAGTGTAATCTTTATCTTCTAAGTATAAAAAAATCAAAGCTTTGTCAATATCATTCAACTCGGCAATGGCTTTGTACATTAATTTTAACTGTTCTTCTTCCTCAAAATTGTATTCGTCGGTTTTGATTCGGTGAAATTCGGTATCAAAAGGGGTTGTTTCGATGCTCCTTTTTTTCTTTCGATATAAAGTAATAGCGGTATTCAACCCAACACGATACGCCCAAGTTGTAAATTTCGATTCGCCTCTAAATTTCGGGAAAGCCTTCCATAACTGAATGGTAATTTCCTGAAATAAATCATTATGCGAGTCTTGGTCAGAAGTATATAGCCTACAAATTTTGTGGACAATATTCTGATTAGCCTTTAATTGTGTAACGAAACTTTCTTCCGATTCAGATTTCATATCTAATAAGTAGCTGTGTTGCTTTTTTTGTTACAAAGATTATTAAAAAAAAAGTAAAAAGTGGAAAGTAAAGAGCCAAGTAAAAAGAGCCAAGTAAAAAAGAGCCAAGTAAAAAGTAAAAAGTGAAAAGTGAAAAGTGAAAAGATTTGTCTTTGCGAACCTTGCGAAAAATCTTTACGAACTTTGCGGTTTCAAAAAATAAAAGCTTAATATAGGTTTCAAAAGATTTCAATTTTCATAACTATAGGAACTATTTAAAGCGAAGCGCCTTTTACTCAGATCACCAAAATAAAATATGTGCTTCAAAAAAACGTATATAACTTATATGTTTTAAATAATATAATGAGATTGATTTTTATGAACATAAAGATTTCTTAAATTTCTCTAATCTGTGTTCCAAAAAACTAAAATATAACTTAAATTTGTAAATAAAGACTTCAAAAATGAATATACCAGATTCTAATCTCAAGAGAATTGTAATTATAGGTGGCGGTTTTGCCGGAATATCTTTAGCTAAGAAATTAAGAAATAAAAACTACCAAGTGGTCCTGTTGGACAAACATAATTATCACACGTTTCAACCTTTATTATATCAAGTAGCAACTGGCGGTTTAGAACCAGATTCTATTGCCTATCCAATTCGTAAAGTAATTAAAGAATATAAAGATTTTTATTTTCGCTTGGGCGATGTAAAAGAAATTGATACACCAAATAATAGAATCATTGCCGATATTGGCGAATTACAGTACGATTATTTAGTGGTGGCAACAGGAACAAAAACCAACTATTTTGGTAATAAAGAAATTGAACGAAATAGTATGTCGATGAAAACGATTCCACAATCACTAAATATTCGAAGTTTAATTTTAGAAAGTTTTGAAGCTGCTCTTTTAACAGATGATGAAGCTGAACGTGAAAGTTTAATGAATTTCGTATTAGTAGGTGGCGGACCAACAGGTGTAGAGCTGGCAGGAGCATTGGCAGAAATGAAAAAAGCCGTTTTACCTAAAGATTATCCAGATTTAGATATCAATAAAATGCAAATTCATTTGGTACAAAGTGGCGATAGAATTTTAGATACTATGACAGAGAAATCATCAGAAGCTGCTGAAAAATTCTTAATAAATTTAGGGGTAAATGTACATAAAGAGATTCGTGTTACGGGTTACGATAGTGTTGTAGTTTCTACAAATACCGATTTGCAATTTCATTCTTCCACCGTTATTTGGACTGCTGGTGTAGCAGGAAAATTAATAAGCGGCTTAAATAAAGATGCCATTTTTGAAAGAATTGATAGAATTAAAGTCGACGCACAAAATAAAGTAAAAGGCTACGAAAACATTTTTGCCATTGGTGATATTTGTATCATGGAAACGGAGAAATATCCAAAAGGACATCCACAAATGGCTCAAGCCGCTATGCAACAAGGTAATTTATTAGCAGAAAATTTGATTAATTTGCAAAATAATAAACCATTAAAAGCGTTTGAATACAACGACAAAGGCTCCATGGCTACAATAGGAAGAAATAAAGCAGTTGTCGATTTGCCGAAATTTCATTTTCATGGTGTGTTCGCTTGGTTTGTTTGGATGTTCATACATTTAATTTCCTTAATCGGTTTCAAAAATAAAGCCGTAGTTTTCTTAAATTGGGTGTATAATTATATTCGTTTCGACAGAGAAGCCCGTTTAATCATCCGACCTTACAAGAAAAAAATGCAACAATCATTCACAAGTGATGAATTTTAATTTTAGTGTTGAGTTCACAGTTTTTAGTGTTCAGTTAGTTAGATCATAATGAAAATATCTTCGAAGATGTTGATAAAGAAAAATATTTTTATTTATTCAGTTATTTCATTGATACTTGTAGTAACAATTCTGTTTTCATTCAAGCAAAATGCAGAAGATAATTTAGTTGTTAGTAAAATTGTAGATTTACAAAAAGAAGAAATTCGTTTTTATTGGAAAGACAAGGAAGGAAATATTCTAGGAAATTTTGAAAATCTTACTTCTTTTACAAAAAAGAATAATAAAAAGTTAATTTTCGCCATGAACGGAGGAATGTATACTAAAGATTTATCTCCAAAAGGATTATATGTGGAAAATAAAATTGAAAAGCAAAAAATAGATACCACTTCTGGAAATGGTAATTTTTATTTGAAACCGAATGGAGTTTTTTATATTTCTAAACAAATTGCAGGTATTGTAAAAACGAATGAATTTAGAAATAAAGATGTGGATTTTGCCACTCAATCTGGTCCAATGTTAGTTATAGATGGAATAATTCATCCCGATTTTCAAGAAAGTTCTAAGAATTTAAATATTAGAAATGGAGTTGGAGTTTTGCCAAATGGTAAAGTTGTTTTGGCGATTTCAAAAGAAAAAATTAATTTTTATAATTTTGCGAATTATTTTAAAAAGTTAGGTTGCAAAAATGCTTTATATTTAGACGGATTTGTATCACGAATATATTATCCTGAAAAGAAAATTAAACAATTAGATAGTAAATTTGGAGTAATGATTGGTGTTTTAAAGAAATAGTTAAAACTCTCAACTCATAACTCTCAACTCTCAACTCAAAAAAATATGATTACAGAAAAACAATTTCAAAACGAATTAGATTTAATCATTTCCAACGCCATCAGAGAAGATGTGGGTGATGGTGATCACAGTTCATTAGCTTGTATTCCTGCATCTGCGCAAGGAAGTGCTAAACTTTTAGTAAAAGATACTGGAATTATTGCGGGTGTTGAATTTGCAAAAATGGTTTTCAATTATGTAGATCCAAAAATGAAAGTAGAAACTTTTATTGAAGATGGAACGGAAGTAAAATATGGAGATGTGGTTTTTCACGTACACGGAAGTTCACAATCCATATTAAAAGCAGAACGTTTAGTGTTAAACAGTATGCAACGTATGAGTGCCATCGCCACAAAAACCAAAAGCTACGTAAAATTAATTGAAGGAACGGGTGCGAAAATTTTAGACACACGAAAAACAACACCAAATTTCAGAGCTTGCGAAAAATGGGCAGTTAAAATTGGCGGAGGCGAAAATCACCGATTTGCCTTGTACGATATGATTATGCTAAAAGATAACCACAACGATTTTGCTGGCGGAATTACAGCTTCCATTGCCAAAACCAAACAATATTTAAAAGATAATAACAAAGATTTAAAAATTATCGTTGAAGCCAGAAACATTGCTGAAGTCGAAGAAATTTTAGCAGCAGGTGGCGTGTACCGAATTTTATTAGATAATTTCGATTTTGAAACGACGAAACAAGCAATTCAACTTATCGGAAGTCAATGTTTAACTGAATCTTCAGGAAATATCAACGAACAAACCATTAGAGAATATGCTTTATGTGGAGTAGATTTCATTTCCTCAGGAGCCTTAACGCATTCGGTTTATAATATGGATTTAAGCTTAAAAGCCATTTAATGCCTTTTTCAATCAAAGATACAATTAAAAGAATTCCTTTTGTAAAGGGGTTGATTTTGTTTTTACAATCCATCAAACCTGCTATTTTTAATGAAATGTCTTTGTACGATGTAATCAAGCTTTATCTAAAAGCTATTGCAGATGGAGCTGTTACGCAAAGAGCAAGCGCCATTGCTTTCAGTTTTTTTATGGCTTTATTTCCTTTTGCACTTTTCTTGTTTAATTTAATCCCATACATTCCACTACAAAATTTTCAAGCTGACTTTTTAGAATTTGTCTCGCAAAATGTACCGCCAAATACGTACGAGGCGATAGCATCTATCATACAAGATATTTTAAATAAAAGTCATGGTGGATTATTATCAACAGGGATTTTATTATCAATTTATTTGATGTCAAATGGAATTAATGCCTTATTAGATGGTTTTGAAATGTCCACACATATTAGTATTAAAAGAGGGTATTTCAGACAATATGCTGTGGCCATTGGGTTGTCTTTAATTATTGCTTTTTTATTAATTTTTACTGTGGCTGCCATCGTAATCTTCGAAATCTTTATACAAAAGGTAGAAAATCAAGTCGGTCTTTCCACCAATGCAACCGTTTTACAAGTATGTAGATATGTATTCGTTGGAATTATGGTTCTTATGATTACCTCAATAGTTTATAAGTTAGGAACAAAAGAAACCAAACAAGTAGCCTTTTTTAGCTATGGTTCTATATTTACTACCATACTTTTCGGTTTGTCATCTTATGTATTTGGAATTTATGTAGAACGGTTTGCTAGATACAACGAATTGTATGGCTCAATTGGTACACTTCTTGTAATGATGTTTTATGTTTGGATCAACTGTATTTTGTTGCTAATTGGATTTGAATTAAATGCATTTATATATAAATTAAAACAAAAAAAGTAGTAACTTAGCAACTACTAAAAAATTTAACTAATTATGAAAAAACAAATTTTTACTTTATGTATTGCTTTACTAGCAATTTTTTCTTCCGCACAAAAAACAATCGGTGATGTTAAGGTCGATGCTAAATTAAACGTGGAAGGGCAAAATTTAATCTTAAACGGAGCAGGTACACGAGAAAAGTTTTTTATGGACATGTATGTGGGTTCATTGTATGTAGGTAAGAAAGGTTCAGATGGAAATGTATTATCCGCTGCTAATGAAGCTATGGCAATCAAATTGAATATCGTTTCCGGTTTAATTTCTTCTGAAAAAATGATTTCTGCTATTAATGAAGGCTTCGAAAATTCAACAGGTAAAAAAACAGCTCCTTTTAAAGCTAAAATTGATAAATTCAAAAGTTTCTTTAAAGATAAAATCAATAAAAAAGATGTTTTTATCATCGTTTATGTTCCTGGTGAAGGCGTTGTTGTTTACAAAAATGGAACAAAAAAAGGAACTATTGATGGATTAGATTTCAAAAAAGCATTGTTCGGTATTTGGCTAGGTGCAAAACCTGCCGACAGTGATCTAAAAGATGGAATGTTAGGAAAATAAATAGTAAACCCGATTTTAATCGGGTTTTTTTATGTGCCATACTAAATAAATTATCCATGATATACTCAGAGAAAATAATTTCCCCATCTCTAAAATTTAAAACTTCAGCAACCAGTAGGTCTTCTTCAAGTTCAACTTTACTTATATGCCTTTAGATCAGGTATTCAAAAAAAAATAGAAACCTATGGTGTAGATTTCTATTTTCTATAAAGGTTATTTAAATTTATCTAAAATAAGAAAAATCGTGATTGTTTTCTAATTTCAATACGGTTTCATAAATAAGTTTAATTACGTTTTCTACATCATCTCTATGGACCATTTCAACCGTCGTATGCATATATCGTAAAGGTAATGATATCAAAGCACTTGGTACTCCGCCGTTGCTATATGCAAATGCATCTGTGTCTGTTCCTGTTACCCTTGAAGTAGCATGTCGTTGAAAAGGGATGTTTTTTTCTTCTGCAGTGTCCGTAATCAAATCTCTTAATTTGTTTTGAACCGCTGGTGCATAAGCAATAACAGGCCCGTTACCCATTTTTAAATCACCTTGTATTTTTTTATCAATCATTGGTGTAGTGGTGTCATGTGTTACATCCGTTACAATGGCCACATTGGGTTTAATGGTTTGCGTAATCATTTCAGCACCTCTAAGTCCAATTTCTTCTTGAACCGCATTAACTACATATAAGCCAAAAGGTAGTGTCTTGTTGTTTTCTTTTAAAAGACGCGCTACTTCAGCAATCATAAAACCACCCATTCTGTTATCTATAGCACGACACACAAATTTGTTGCCGTTTAAAATTTCAAACCCATCTGGATAAGTGATCACACAACCTACGTGCACGCCTAAATCTTCCAGTTCTTGTTTTGACGAACAACCACAATCAATGAATATGTTTTCTACTTTTGCTGTTTCTTCTTTACCTGCAATTCGTGTATGAATAGCCGGCCACCCAAATACACCTCTAACAATTCCTTTTTTGGTATGAATGTTTACACGTTTTGAAGGTGCAATTTGATGGTCACTTCCTCCGTTTCTAATCACATATATTAATCCATCATCTGTAATGTAATTTACATACCATGAAATCTCATCACTATGGCCTTCAATAACTACTTTGAAAGGCGCTTCCGGATTAATAACACCAACTGCTGTTCCATAATTATCAGTAATAAAAGTATCTACATACGGTTTTAAATAATCCATCCATAATTTTTGACCTTCACTTTCATATCCCGTTGGCGACGCATTATTTAAATAAGATTCTAAAAACGTTAACGAACTTTCTTTTAATATACTTTCCATTTATTTGATTTTTTTTGCTAAAATAAAAAATTGGCATTGAACTTGCTAATTAAATTTATAAATTTACACTTTAATATATATAAGTATGCAACGCATTTTTTTAATTGTTATAATTTGGTTCAATTTTTCACTACTTTCTGCTCAAGAAGAGGAAGGGTCAGGTGTATCAGATACTATTATCTATATTCAAGATTCTGATACCATCAAAGAAATTATAATTCAAGAAGTTTCTGTTTTAGATGAAAGTCGAGTAAAATTAACCAAAGAAGAACGAGAACAAGTAAAATTATTAGAGCGACGCGTTCGTGTAGTTTATCCTTACGCAAAATTAACAGCGGATAAATTAACACAAATTAATGCCACCATGGCTAAATTAAAAACGCAAAAAGAAAAAAAGAAGTATTTTAAACTGGTTGAAAAATACCTGAACGAAGAATTTGAACCCAAACTAAAAAAACTATCTCGAAAACAAGGCCAAATTTTAGTCAAATTAATTCACAGGCAAACCGGTCAAACTACTTTTGATCTAATTAAGAATTACAAAAGCAATTGGAAAGCTTTCTGGTCCAACAATACCGCAAAATTATTCAATATTGATTTAAAGAAAAAATACGATCCGATGGAGGTTCCAGAAGATTATTATATCGAAACGTATTTACAGCGATGTTTTGATGAAGGAAAGTTAACCAAGCAGGAAGCTAAAAAACCTATTTCAGAAAGTGAGCTAATCCTAAATTGGTCTTTAAAAAATAAGGAAAAGCTAAAAGCAGATAATCAATAACACGAACCTTCATTTTATTTTATTATTTATTAGCAGCTATTTCCGGCTTTCCGCTATATCTTTTATTTAATTTTTAA
>CAZULO010000099.1:0-10925 GCA_964621245.1 uncultured Flavobacterium sp. | reverse complement strand
GAGCTTCTTTTTCTTGTGCTGCTTTTAATCGAGCCGCTTCTTCAGCCGCTAATCTATCTTTTTCTGCTTGTGTTTTAGCAGCCGCATCTTTTTCTGCTTGAATTTTAGCCGCAGCATCACGAGCCGCAGCATCACGAGCCGCTTTATCTTGTGCTGCTTTTAAACGAGCCGCTTCTTCAGCAGCTAATCTATCTTTTTCTGCTTGTGATTTTGCCGCAGCATCACGAGCCGCTTTATCTTGTGCTGCTTTTAATCGAGCCGCTTCTTCTGCCGCTAATCTGTCTTTTTCAACTTGAAGTTTGGCTGCAGCATCACGAGCTGCTTTTTCTTGTGCTGCTTTCAAACGAGCCGCTTCTTCTGCCGCTAATCTGTCTTTTTCAGCTTGTGATGGAGTAGTTTTAGGTTTTGCATCAGCTAATGCTTTTAAACGTGCTGCTTCTTGTGCAGCTAATTTTTCTTTATTTGCAGCAATTCTTGCAGCTGTATCTGCAGCTATTTTATCTTTTGCTGCTTTTGCTCTAGCAGCCGCTTCGGCAATCTTAGCTTCACGATCTAATTTAGCTTGTGCGGCTAATTTCGCTCTTTCATCAGCTAACTCTTGTGCGGTTTTTTTAGGTTGTGAACTGGTAGTAGTTGCTTTTTTTACTGGTTTATAGTATCTTTTTCTTTCACCATATTCATCAAAACGATAAGAAAGTACAAATTCATGACTTGCCCCAAGTTGAGAAATATCTCCTAATCCCAAATCATAAGTATATCCTAAGGAAAATTTTTCAGAAAAAGTTAAACCTACTCCTGCATTCATACCAAAAAGTGAATTATAACCGCCTTTAACCCAAAATTTATTTTGAATATCAAGCATTAAATTTCCAGATAGAGCAGTAGCATCTTTAAATTTTTCTACTAAAACTAAACCTGTAAATTTAGCTTCATCAAAAAATTTACTATACGTATCCATATATCCTGTGTACATCATATACCCAGAAAAACTATTTTCTTGATTATCTTTTACGAGCTGACTTGTGCTGATATTATACAGAACTAAATTATTAACAGAAACACCAAAATCAAATAATTCTGTACCATAATTTATACCTGGATTAAGACCGATTAAAGAATTCGGTTTTTGATTCAATAAAAGTGGTTCAGAATCAACTGTAATAACGTTTCCTAAATCTAAAGCAGAATTATAAATGAAAGTATTAATTCCGAAAGTTAAGTTGGTTTCATAACCTACAGTAACATTATATGAATAATTTAAAACACCACCGAAATTTTTTAGTAATCCGGAACTTTGTTGATAAACCCCTAATCCAAATCTAGTATTATCGTTCAAACTTCCTAAATAATTCGCAAAATAAAGTTGTGGTGCATTTTCTATTTTACCCCATTGTCTTCTATTCACCACTGAAATGGAAGGGGCTGATTCTTTAGCAAAACTGAAAGCTGGATTGATTAAAAAACGATTAAATTTTAATGAATTTTTTAAAGATGAATCAAAAGAACTATAGGCGTTTTCTTGAGAAAACACATTTAAACTAATAATTAAAGTTAATGATATAAATAGAAATAGTTTTTTCAATGTTATTTGATTACAGTTATAGTTCCTTCTTTAAACTTATTATTCTCTTTTGTAATTATATAATAAAAAACAGCATTTGAATTGATATAATCTGATTCATTTTCTGGCCAATTATTCGTGTAATTAGTAGATGTAAGTACTAACTTTCCAGAAGAATTGAAAATTTGAACTTTAATATCCGGTTGAGTCAATATAGAACTTGGTAAAACCCATTTATCATTAAAACCATCATTGTTGGGGCTTATTAAATTTGGCGTTTCCTGAATATCTGGCCTTTGTACTATAATTTCTATTTCTTCAGAAACCACACAACCAGTTGTTTGTGTAATCACAACTTTATAGGTGCCCGTTGAAGTTACTGTTAATGTATTGGAGGTTTCAGAAAGTAAAGTGCCGTTATTAAACCATTGGAATGTAGGCGCTGATGCGGAAGTGGTAACCACAATAGAAGCGGATTCACCTTGTGATAAAGATATAGGCGATGATTGATTTATACTAGAAGTAAAAGTTATTGGAGAAAGAGTAATTGTATTAGATTCTGCTACACAAACTCCATTATCAGCAGTAACCTTATAACTGCCTGCAGTAGTTGTGTTTAGTACATTAGAAGTAGCAGAAGGAATTAAAGTAGTTCCATTATACCATTTAAAAGTATAAGAAGAACCAGATAAACTTGCTGTTAATGTGGCCGTGGAACCTTCGCAAATTTGATTGCCCACATTACTTGTTATCGTTAATGGATTGGAAGCTTGACTTGTAACTGTTACAATACGAGACCTAGAATCAAATGAAGAGGAGCAAATTCCATAATTGGTTTCTACATAATATTGCCCTACTTGATTAATTGAAATTGAACTTCCTGTGCCAATCACTACATCAGAAGGAAGTTGTCTTTTTTTCCAAACATAAGTTAATTCCGGGTAAAAAAGTGGGGAAGAATTGGTACCAGAATTGAATATAAATAAGGATAAATTTCCTCCTGAACAAAACGATATATTATCTATACCTGAAGCGGTATTTAGAACAATTTCTTGATTGTGTTTAATGTAGTAGGCATCAAAGGCATCAGATGCAGGACTAACTGCTGAAGGGTTTGAAGCTTTTACTCGTAACCTGTAATTTGTACCGTAAGTACTAACAGGAAGGGAAAAAGTCATAGTGAAAAGTGAACCTGACTGAGAAACTGTATTTGGAACTACAACGGGTGCCGTAGTAAAATTATCTAGTGACATTTCCAAAGTAAATACATTCCCAGAGTTTATATTAGCAACAGGGGAGGCCGTAAAACTAATTTGATGTGAGGTGTTGATAAACTGACTTTGACACAAATAACTAAAAGTAAGTGCCGGTTTGGAAATGATTAATTGCGCATTTGCCAATCCAGAAATACATATAAGAAAAAACAACTTATAATATTTATTAATATAATTTGATCCTTTCAATTTTTTGACTTTTAGTAAAATTCGAAAATAATAAAATAATCTTTATAAATAAAAACAAATGTAAACACCTATATTAAAATATTTAATACAGGTGTATACATTTTAGCTTATTTTAAAAAATAAGGTATTGATTTTAATTGCATTGGCAAATAGTGTTATTTAATTCCTCCAATTTTAATTCTGTAATCAGGAGTTCTTTCATTATTTACATCATTAAAAATATCTGCTTGCAATACATTTTGATAAACGTTTCCATACATTTTAGCAGAATAATAAGATTCTAAATCATTATTAGTAGCTCCTCCTAATTCTGAGGAAATGTTTGCTGTACAATTATTTATAAATAAATTCAATAATTTTATTTTATTTAAATTAGACTCTACTAATTCAACTGAAGAACTCATTAAAACAGCAGTTTGAAAACCTGTGATTAAACTTTTATTCATTGTAAACAGACAACCTTTATTGACAAAGACTGCTTCTCTAATCAAACCATTTGTTCCTGATTTTCCTTCACTTTCATTTACTAAAGAAAAATTATTTAAAACAACATTTGTGGTTGGTTTTGAAAAATCTGTTAACCCTTGATTTTCAAATTGTTTTACATTAACACCTCTAAATCCAGAACTTGCAGAGAAAAAAGCATCTCTAATAATTAAGCCATTGTTTAATTCACAAATCGTTCCTTGAGTAAATTCAAAGTCACTATTTTTAGAACGTAAAGCGAATAATTTAGTGCCTTTTACTGCACCACCTACAAATTTAAATGCATTTCCATTAGAAAAACTAGATTGAACAGCTTCTACAACAGTCCCTTTTCCAACACCAATGAAAGAAATGGCATCATATACTACATTTCTTGTTTTTCCTTTACCTGCAAACTCCACTCGAACATTTTTTAAAACACCCGAACTATCATCTACATTTGTTCCACCACCCATCACTAAGTTAGGATCTAAGGCAGATTCAATTTTATATAATCCACCATAAGTACTAATCGGTGCATTCCCTAAAATTTGGATTCCACCCCAATCACCAGGTTTGCGTTCTCTTTCTGGTTTAGAAGAAGTAAAAACAACTGGATTATTTGGTAAACCTTGTGCTACAATTTTAGATCCTTTAGTAATAATCAAAGTACTATATTCTTCTGTACTAGCACGAATAACTGTACCAGCTTCTATAGATAAAGTCGCATTATTAGTTACATAAACTTCTCCAACTAAAAGATACGTTTCATAACTAGATAATTTAAAATCAGAAGATATTACATTAGGTAAGATCTTAGTTGTAAGTGGATAATCATTTGTTAAAGGTTTGAATGACGTCCAACCTTGTAACCAATTGTTTACCCCGACAACTCCTAAATCTTGTTGTCCAAACATTAAAGAACAACTAGAAAAAACTAAAGAAAAGAATAAAGACTTTTTCATAAGATGGATATTTTAAATTATTATAATTGTGAACTACTCAAAGTTTTAAGAATTTCTTCATAAAAAAGAATAGCATTTACTATGTATGATGTATCAGAATATGGTAAGATAGCATCTAAAAATTTTTCATTATTTACAATGAATTGCGATCTATTTAGAATTTCGTCTTCTAAAGCTGCTACGTTCTCTTTACTAGAAGGAATACCTAAATCAGTAAATGTAACTCCTGGTTTTGGTGTCACACCAATGTAAGGAAACACATTAAACAATACTTTTACACGTTCTTTGTACAAAGGTATCAATTGACCTTTAGTCATACCTTGTAATTCTTTTAAATCATGGAATTGAGAGATACCTCTTATATTTATAATTACTTTTGGTGCAGTAACTTTTTGAGCTGAAACTTCGTTAGTTGTAAATAAGAATAAAGATAATAATCCAATGTAAATTGTCTTCATAATATAATTTTTTTATTTTTTGGGTTTTGGTTTAATAATTTTAGCGTACAAATGTATAACTTTTTAAATTATAATGCAATATAAGATTTTTTTTCAACAATTTAATGTTAATAATCTTTTTTTTAAAAGTCAACATTAATAATTTTCGGAAATATATAATAAATATTTAACTCATAATAATTTTTTTTAAAGTTTTTTTTACATGTCCAAAAAACGTGCCAAAAAATATTAACAAAATTTTATTACTATTTCATTATAAATTAATTTATATAACTTTGTAAGATGCTATTTCAAGATATATTAGGTCAAGACCATATTAAAAAATTTTTAATTACAACAGCTAATGCAGGAAGAATTCCGCATGCGCAATTATTTATAGGTCCAGAAGGTTCTGGAACTTTACCAATGGCTATTGCTTATGCACAATATATTTTGTGTGTCAATACAAATGGAGAAAATAACACCGGAAATGGAGCTTGTAATTTAAAATTTGAAAATCTTTCACATCCCGATATGCATTTTGTTTATCCTGTAACTGCCACAGACGATGTAAAAGGAGAACACGTGGTAAGTGCGAATTTTTTAGAACATTGGAGAAGTTTCGTAAAAGAAAATCCCTATGCTAGTTTATTTGATTGGTATAAAAAACTAGAAATTCCAAAAAAACAAGGGATCATCAGCGTTAAAGAAGCAGCTGAAATTAATAAAAACTTAGCACTAAAAGCCTACGAAGGCGGATATAAGGTTATGATTATTTGGATGGCTGATAAAATGAATACAGCTGCAGCCAATAAATTATTGAAATTACTTGAAGAACCGCCTGAAAAAACTGTTTTTATTTTAATTACCGAAAGTAGTGACGATTTGTTACAAACCATTATTTCACGTTGTCAAGTAGTAGATTTTTTAGCTCTACCAGAATATGTAATTACGAATCAGTTGGTTGAGAAATTTCAATTAGATCCTAACATAGCTAAAAAAATTGCACATCAAAGTGAAGGGAATTTCAATAAAGCGTTACATTTATTTCATAAAGATGATAACGATCGAATGTTTGAGGAATGGTTTATCAATTGGGTTCGAGCGGCTTTTAAAGCAAAAGGAAATGCAAGTGTAATTGCTGATTTAATTGCTTGGAGCACTACAATTGCCAAAGAAGGAAGAGAAACTCAAAAGAATTTTTTACAATTTTGCATTCAGTTTTTTAGACAAGCGTTGCTTTGGAATTATCAAGCCAAAGAATTGGTGTATTTAGAACCGAATTTTGAAAATTTCAAACTCGAGAAATTTGCGCCTTTTATTCACGGAAATAATATTTCAGATATCTTCCAAGAATTAGAAGAAGCTATTTTTCATATTGAAAGAAATGGAAATAGTAATGCTATATTAACTGATTTATCTATAAAGTTAACACGTTTATTACATAAAAAAGAAGTATAAATTTACGAATTGAGATTTACGAACTTAAACCAAAAATCAATAATTATGAATGCATTTGCTCTTATTTTACTTGCTTTTTTAGCAATCACTTTTTTACAATCAGGATATGATAAAATTGCGGATTGGAACGGAAATGTAACTTGGTTAAAAGAACATTTTTCTAACACTTTTTTGAAAAATCATGTACCAGCTGCATTACTGATTGTTTTAGCTTTAGAAATTATAGCTGGCGTTTTAGCACTAGTAGGAATTGTTGAAAATAGCATAAGTGGCGCTACTATGATGGGCGATTATGCTTGTATAATTTCTTGTGTAACTTTACTGTTATTACTTTTCGGACAACGCATTGCAAAAGATTATGAAGGAGCAAAAACAATAGTGATTTATTTAATTCCTGCGCTTATTGGTGTGTATTGGTTGTAAGATAGAACTGATTAAAAAATATAAGGGGTTTTAATTTATTTAATCACAAATCTGATTAATTTCCTAAACTAACTTTATACAAACGAAGTTCTTCCCAAGTGAAAGTTTCCCCATATTTTTCTTTTAATATTCCTAAGCCATCGCCCTGATAGCCTTCAAAAGCTTCTTGTAATCCAGAAATTTTTTCATCAGACATAATATCAGATAGGGTAAGGGCTTCTAGTTGAATTAATTGAGTAAAGTGAGAATAAATAGAACCTACAGTTAATTTACGTTTCGCAGCAATTTCTTCCATGGATAAGTTCTGTTTCCATAACTCTAACGTAATTTCTATAGTGGCTTTTTTAGGTTCCGAAGATTTAGCTTTTTTTGATTTGGTTTTTTTAGAAAAAGTTTCCGCAGGATCTTTTGTAATAAAGCCATCAATTTGCTTCAATTGTTCTGATAAAGAGGCTATTTTATTAATTTTATAGAAAGTAATTTCATCCGAAGACATCGTTTTTTTTGTAAAAGGCTGACCCAATTTGCAATTTTTAAGCAATAATTTCGCTTTTTTTAATTGCAAAACCGTTTTAACTTGAATATCTTCTAAATCCAAGAGTTCGTCGTGGAACGTTTTGACTTTTTTTAGTTGACTTACTTCTGCAATTTTTAACAATAAATCCGTTACTTGATAATCTAACGTTTTAAAATAATAGGCATAAGCCGCTTCACATCTTTCAATTAAAAACGTTAAATCTATAGGGTCTTGACCGCAAATCTTTTGAATTTGATGAATAAACTTCTGAGAACTGTCTAACAAGGCAGCCACAATGGATTCGTTTTGTTGCGCCCAAATCTGATATTTAGATTTGTTAGAATTGGAAACTTCATTTTGATAAGAAAACAAATGATTTCGCCATTCTTGAGCTAAATTTCTGAAATCGAAACTTTTACATAATTCTAAACGTAAAAAATGCTTGGTTTCTGTTTCTAAAGATTGTGCCAAAACAATTTCGTCTGCCTTAGAGTTCGCATAATTTAAAACTTCAGCATCAGAAGAAATCCCATTTAAACGCATAGGAGAAAGCAAAATTAAGCCTTCTAAGGAACGAAGTCGTGATAAAGCTACATAGGCTTGACCGGGCGCAAAAACTTTCGAAACATCTAAAGCAGCGCGGTCAAACGTTAAGCCTTGACTTTTATGGACCGTAATGGCCCAAGCTAATTTTAAGGGATAGTGACTAAAAGTACCTATAACAGTTTCTTCAATCTCTTTAGTATCAGGGTTAACCGTATATTTTATATTTTCCCAAGTGTACAAATCCACTTCGATTGTTTTATTTTCAGCTTCAAAATGCACTAGAATTTCTTTTTCGGCTAACGAAGTAACAGTTCCCATTTTTCCATTAAAATAGTTTTTTTCAATAGAAGTGTCATTTTTAATAAACATAACTTGAGCCCCAACTTTTAAATCCATTTTAGGTTCAATAGGATACATTTTTTCAGGAAAATCTTCTACTAATTCTGGAAAATAAGAAACGGTTTTAGATTTTAATTCGGATAATGCTTCCTTATTAATTTCATCCGCTTTAGCGTTATGTGTTGTTACAATAATACAACCGTTGTGATTTTTTATCTTAAAATCAGGTTGAACATACTGATTCAATACAGCGATATCTTCAGTTGTAATGGTGTTATTTCTAAGATTATTTAAAATAGAAATGAAAACCGCATCATTTTGTCGGTAAATTTTATCTAATTCTATGTACAAAGGCGGATTTTGACGAATCACTTGCGCATGAAAAAAGAACATTCCAGCATAATAAGCTCGAAGCTCTGACCAATCCTCAGGTTTAATAACTGGCGGCAATTGTAATAAATCACCAATAAACAAAACTTGAACTCCTCCAAAAGGGGCGGCAATTTTTCTTACCTGTTGTAGCATAAAATCAATAGCATCCAATACATCAGGACGGAGCATTGAAACTTCATCAATAACCAGTAACTCTAAATTTAGGAGTACTTGCTTTTTAGTTCCGTTCAATCTAAAATGTTTGGTAATGGTACTTTTAGATTCAAATTTTTGTTGGGAAGAAAAAGTAGTAACAATTTTATAATCAGGGATAAAAGCAGAAAAAGGCAATTGAAACATGGAATGAATAGTAACGCCACCAGCGTTTAATGCAGCGATTCCTGTAGGAGCTACCACAACTGTATTTTTGTGTGAAGTAGCAATAATCTCTTTGAGAAGCGTGGTTTTACCTGTACCTGCTTTACCTGTAAGAAAAACGGACTTATTGGTTTGATTGATAAATTGTAAAGTATATTGCGCTGCTTTTGATAACTGTTCCACGTGGCGTATAATTTAAAAGACAAATATAAAAAAAGTCCCGATAAATCAGGACTTTAGGATTATTTTTTTTCTTTAGTAGCTTTGTATTCTTCGTTTAACTGTTTTAATAATTTATCTGTTAAATTGTATGAATCTTTAGCGTAAATTACATTTGGAGCAGCATCAGAAGTTGTAAAAATATAATCAAAACCTTCTTTTTTACCATACGATTCAATATATTTTTTAACATTTTTAACTAAAGAATCTTTTAAAGCACCACCTTCAGTTTCTATTTGTGCCATAATTTGATTTCTTTCTTGCATTAAAACTTGTTCTCTTTGTTGCAATTCACCAGCTTTTTGTTGCGCCCAAGCCTGACCATTTGCTTGCGCTGCCTTTTGAAAACTTGACATCTCAGCCTGTAATTGTTTTGCTTTAGCTTCTAATGGGCGACCTAGTTCTTCTGTTTTTACTTTAAACTTATCATTTTCGTCTTTAAACTTCTCATATTTCTCTAACAAAATAGAGGTATCAATATAACCTGTTTTAAAATCTTCTTTTTTAGCAGTAGCGGTTTCTTGACAAGAAATCATAGCAACACTTAATGCTGCTAATACAAATAGTTTTTTCATTTGATTGTAATTAGTTTTTATTGTTTTGAAATCCATTAAAGATTTCAGTTTTTAATATTTGGTAAAAATAATAGGTTTCTTTTAAATTTTAATTCTTTTTTAAAATAAATTTATATGAAAATAAATAAAGCTCAAAAAAATTTAAAAAAATTAAAACTTGAACGATCTGAAAATTAATTTATAAAGACGGCTAAATTTTAATTGAATAAGTTTTAGTTGTAACAAATCTTAAAAGTAAAAATTGCCAATTTTCTTAAAAATATAAACAATTAGAAAACCTTATATAAGATTAAAAAAACGATAAATATTTACTATCAAAAACGGATGATTTAAACCCTGATTTAAAAAATCATCTATTTTAAGTAATATGTTTCGATGTTTACACAAGAAAACGGCTTTTAAATCGCTTTATTTTGCATTTTACTTGTTTTTTAAGACATAAATTTGTGAAGAATACTCATTTTTGAATAAACCAGACAAATTAGAAAGAAATCCAATACAAAAACCTGTAACAAAACTCATTTTACCATTTTTATATTTCTCAGATAAAAGCGACACATAAAAACTATCAAACCACATGGGTTTTACTTTTTTCAAATCCATATCCACATCCGAAAATAATCTTTTAATACTAGTTTTAGAAAAATGCCATAAATGACGAGGGACATCATAAGCAGCCCAAAATTGTTTATAGTATTTAGCGTCATACGATTTAAAATTTGGAACGGCAATAATTATAGTTCCAGATGGTTTTACAATTCGCTTTAAGTTAGAAATATATTCCTCTAAATTTGGAACGTGTTCTAAAACATGCCACATGGTAACTACATCAAAAGAGTTATCCGATAAATTAAAAATATCTTCTGTAAAAGTTACACCTTTATTTACTGCTAATTTTTTCGCATCAGCATTTGGTTCATAGCCTAAAATATCCCAACCTTGCTTTTTAGCTTCTACTAAAAAATCGCCAGTCCCAGAACCGATATCTAAAAGTTTTCCTTTTTGATTTTGCTCTGATGTAATTAAGGATACTTTTCCTTTAATGGCATTTCTTTTTACAATATGATAAATTTTTTCAAACAAGGTACGTTTTCCATCAGTGTGAGAAATATAATCTTCACTTTCGTAATACTTTGGTAAAACGTCTAGCGATGGAGTAGGTGTAGTTTTTAATAAATCATATTCCTTGTTATGTAACAAAGAA
>CAZULO010000098.1:0-10958 GCA_964621245.1 uncultured Flavobacterium sp. | reverse complement strand
TAAAAATTCAAATTGGTGCCGCCATCGAAGATTTAGAAAGCGCGCCAGAAGATATGTCAGTTCAAGGTAGAGATTTATTAACTGGTAAACCAAAACAAGTAGATGTTTCTTATAGAGAAATCGCCAAAGCATTAGACAAATCTATTCAAAGAATTGAAGATGCGATTATGGAAACCTTATCTCAAACTCCGCCAGAATTAGCTGCAGATATTTACAATACCGGTATTTATTTAGCGGGTGGTGGATCTATGTTGCGTGGTTTAGATAAAAGAATTTCACTAAAAACAGATTTACCTGTTTACATTGCAGAAGATCCTTTACGCGCCGTTGTAAGAGGAACTGGAATGGCGCTTAAAAACTTACCAAAATACAAAAACATCTTAATCAAATAAGCACGTAATACATGCAGCAAATTATAAATTTTCTTATAAAAAACAGCTATAAATTGCTGTTTTTGCTGCTTTTGGGTGTTTCACTAACACTTACGGTAAAATCACATTCTTACCACAGAAGCCAGTATATTAATTCTTCGAACGCTGTTTCGGGTTACACTTATAGCCAAATTAATAGTGTGAAAGAATATTTTGGCTTACGTCAAAAAAATGAAGACTTAGCAAAAGAAAATGCCCGTTTAAAAGAAATTCTTTTTAATAAAAAGGATACGGTTTTAGAGGGCAAAATTACTGTTCCTGATATTTTATCTGACTATGTGGTGAGACAAGCTAAAGTGGTGAAAAATTCGTATGGTAAACAAGAAAACTTCCTTACGCTAAATAGAGGTGACTTCGAGGGAATAAAAACAGATATGGCTGTTATTAGCGATAAAGGTGTGGTAGGAATTATTGAAAAAACTTCGAAAAATTTCTCAACTGTATTTAGTATTTTAAATACGGAGTTCAGTAATGATAATGGTTCAGGATTGAATGCTAAAATTAAAAATTCTGATTATTACGGATCCATTACTTGGGATGGAAAAAATGCTGGATATGTTCAATTGAGCGAAGTTCCAAAATTAGTAAGCTTAAAAAAAGGCGATACCATTGTTACAGGAGCGCAATCTGAAATTTTTCCTGAAAATATTCCAATTGGTAAAATTGACAAAATTTATGAAGAAAAAGGGACAAATAAATACGTCATTAACGTCCGTTTATTCAATGATATGACTTCTTTAGGTTATGTTTACATCGTTGAAAAGAAAAAGAAAAAAGAAAAACAAGCACTTGAAACTGAAACAGAAAAAGATCCAACAAAAAAATAATGAACAGCAATTTCATCTTAAATTTTATCCGATTTATTGTTTTATTAGCCATACAAATTGTTGTGCTAGAACAAATCGAATTTGGTGGTTGGATTAATCCGTATTTATACATCTTATTTATAATTTTATACCCCATTAATTCCAATAAATCTGGATTTATAACCGCCAGTTTTTGTTTGGGATTAGTGATGGATATGTTTAGTGATAGCGCAGGTGTTCATGCTACGGCTTGTTTACTTTTAGCTTATTTCAGACCCGGTTTTTTAAAATTTGCTTTTGGTTTAAGTTACGAATATCAAACCATTAGAATTGCTGATAAACTATCTGTAGATCGTTTTACTTTTATTATGTCGGCCATCTTATTTCATCATTTCGTACTTTTCGCTTTAGAATTGTATCGAATCGATTTATTTTACCAACTGATTACCCGAACCCTTCTTAGTACGATTTTTACGTTTATACTTTGCGTGTTAAGCATTTATCTAATTAAACCTTCTAAACGATGAGAAAGACTTTGTTACCTACCATTATTATTGTCGCCTCGGTAATCTTATTGGCTCGTCTTTTTTATTTGCAAATTATTGATGAAACACTTAAAATAAAATCTGAAAATAATGCCATAAAAATCAAATATGACTTTCCGGAACGAGGCTATATTTATGATAGAAATGGAAAACTTTTAGTTGCGAATCAGCCTTCGTATGACATCATGGTTGTTCCTAAAGAAGTCAAAGAAATTGACACCCTTGAATTTTGCAGAATACTTCAAATCACAAAAGCGGAGTTCTTAAAAAAAATTGAAAAAGCGAAAATATATAGTCCTCGACTTCCTTCTCTTTTTCTACCACAATTAAACAAAATGGAATTTGCTGGTTTTCAAGAGAAAATTAGAAAATACAACGGGTTTTATATTCAAAAAAGAGCTTTAAGAGAGTATCAAACTAAAAGCGGTGCGAATGTTTTTGGATTCATTACACAAGTAAATGATGCGATAATCAAAAAAAATCCATATTATAAAAGTGGTGATTTAATTGGCGCGCAAGGTGTGGAAGAAGCCTATGAAGAGGTGTTACGAGGTGTGAAAGGTGTAAAATACATCTTAAAAGACAAACACAATAAAGAAATTGGTTCTTACAAAGAAGGAAAATACGATACTATTGCGAAACAAGGTAGCGATTTAACTTTATCCATAGATGGAGAACTTCAAAAATATGGAGAAGAATTAATGGTTAATAAACGTGGCGGAATTGTAGCTATAGAACCGAGTACGGGTGAAATTTTAGCTTTAGTCACCGCACCATCTTACGACCCTTCCCTATTGGTCGGGAGACAAAGATCTAAAAACTATACTAGACTTTACAATGACTCCATAGCGAAACCACTTTACGACAGAGGTTTACTGGGAGAATTTCCTCCAGGTTCTCCTTTCAAAATTTTAACTGGTTTAGTAGGCTTACAAGAAGGCGTTATCAACGAAGAAACTGGCTTTTCTTGCGGACCCGGATTTTACTACGGTCGTGGTGCTTTTATGCGTTGCCACTGTCCTGGTGGACACATCAAACTAAATTTCGGAATCTATAAATCTTGTAATACCTATTTTGCGAATACCTACAAACGTACAATAGAAAAATATAAAAAACCTAAAGACGGCGTTGATGCTTGGGCAAACCACTTAAAAAGTTTTGGTTTAGGGAATTTTATGGGTTACGATTTACCTACGGGAAGAAAAGGACATATACCAACTTCTAAGTTTTACGAACATTTTTACCCGAATGGCGGCTGGAGATCTACCACTATTATTTCAAATTCTATCGGGCAAGGAGAAGTTTCCATGACACCTATTCAATTGGCTAACATGATGGCAACTATTGCGAATAGAGGATTTTATTACACCCCTCACATCATCAAAAGCATTAAAGGAAGAAAAATAGATAAAAAATACACTACCAAACACGTAACAACCATTGATAGAAAATATTTTGACCCTGTTGTAAATGGATTATTTGATGTATATAACAGAGGAACTGCATCGGGTTTAGGGGTGAACGGACTAGAAATTTGTGGAAAAACTGGTACAGCTGAAAACTTCGCAAAAATCAATGGAAGACGTGTACAACTTGAAGATCATTCGGAATTTGTAGCCTTCGCACCAAGAATTCAACCTAAAATTGCCATAGCTGTAATTGTAGAAAATGGACATTACGGAAATACTTGGGCCGGACCAATTGCGACCTTAATGATTGAAAAATACCTTAACAATAAAATTACGCGTACCGATTTAGAGAAACGTATGTTAGAAGGAAATCTAAACTGGCAATACCGAAAATTATATCCAAGTAAAGATTCTATTAATAAACCCAAATTAACAAAAATAGATTCACTTCGTATGAAGCTAAAATCTAAAAAAGAAATCGAAGCCAATAAAAAAAGAGATAGCAAGAAAAAAGATTCATTGAAAAAATAATCAGTATGATTTAATTGTTAAGAAATACAAACAAAACATCATTACCAAAAAAGAAATAGAATCCGCTAAAATATATTTCCATAAAAGGAAAATTAGAAATGAAAAATCAAGACATAAGTAATTCCATCGATTGGATCACCATTTTGTTATACATCATCCTGGTTGTATTTGGATGGATGACAATATATTCTGTTACCGTTCCTGCAGACCAAGAATATACCTTTGATTTCAGCTTGAATTATGGTAGACAAATGATTTTCATGATCATAACCGTACCTATAATTTTTTCAATTTTATTCATAGATTCCAAAGTATTTGAACGTTTTTCCTTTGTGTTTTATGGTGTCGGGATTTTATTACTGTTGGGTTTATTCGCATTTGGGGTGTCTAAAAAAGGACAAACCAACTGGTACCAATTTGGAGGTTTCGGTTTCCAACCTTCTGAATTTGTAAAAACTGCAGTAGCCTTATTATTATCAAAATATTTAAGTGATGCACAAGTAAATTTAGCCAAAAGGAATTTTCAATACATTGCTTTTGCTATTATTGGCTTACCTGTATTTTTAATTTTAATGCAACCCGATGCAGGAAGTGCCATGATTTTCCTCTCTTTAATATTCGTATTATTTAGAGAAGGTTTGCCAAGTTGGTATTTATGGACGGGAGCTATAGCTATCGCAACATTTTTATTAGCTTTAGTGATACAGCCTTTGTTTTTGATAGGATTTGTAGCCATTTTTATGATCATACATTATATGTTTAATCGAAGAATATCCAGAAACCCAATTGTTTATGGCCTACTCTTTTTAACAATATCTAGTTTTGCTTTTTCGGTAAGTTATGTATATGATCAGGTTTTAGAACCTCATCAAAAAGATCGGATCAATGTACTTTTAGGAGAAAATGTGAACATGCAAGCTGAAGGATACAACTTAAATCAATCGATGATTGCCATTGGATCGGGTGGATTACTAGGAAAAGGCTACTTAGAAGGCACACAAACCAAAGGAGGTTTTGTTCCAGAACAACATACAGACTATATTTTCACAACAGTTGGAGAAGAATGGGGATTTTTAGGAAACCTATTAGTTATGACCTTATTTGTTTGCTTGTTTCTAAGAATTTTATACTTAGCAGAAAGACAAAAAACCCGATTTAGTCGCGTCTATGGTTATTGCGTAGCTACTTATTTATTTACCCACTTTTTTGTAAATATTGCGATGTTAATTCGTTTGTTCCCAACAATCGGAGTGCCACTACCCTTTTTCTCTTATGGAGGTTCTAGTTTATGGGCATTTACTATTATGCTTTTTATCTTTATTAAGTTGGATGCGAATAAAGTGAATGAGTGGTAGGAACTAAAAACTCCAACCTTTATAATCTTTACTAGCTTCTAATTTATTTTCTGAAGTGTCTTCTAATTTAGGAAAAAAGTCAATTCCAGTTTTCTTTTCTAATTCATCCACTGAAATTACAAAATCATATAACGGCTGATTTGATTTCTCATGAGGCACTAAAAAAGCAATCATTCTGGTTTTATCTTTCGTTAATAACACTTTGTAGAAGTATTCTGGAACAGCAACCTGTTCCGTTCCTATTGTTTCTAAATCGTCTGTTAAAACGCCTCCTGTTACTACATAAATCCCCTCATATTTTCCGGCCCAATAACGGACTTTATTTTCTAAACGATTCCAAACTCCGGCATTAAAATCATATAATTGAGGGGAAGCATTACTCGTAAAAAACGTTTCATCAAATAGTTCCTGACTTTGTTTTCTATCGCCAGCCGGACACAAATGGCCTTTCGTATAACCCGATTTCTTATAATTTCTCCAATGCGCTGATTCTGTTTTAACAAATGGATCTTGTTCAAAAAGTGGTCGTTCTAATTGTGAATATTTCCATTTTCCATCTTCTAAATCATAAGCTACCCACTCACTTTGCTCATGCGCTTCACTATATGAAAAGGTATAACCTTTATGTGAATAAATGGCATTTGTGGTTGAAGTTGGTAAATACGAAAAATCCGTATTATTTGAAGTTGGTACAATTATTGCACTATTTGTATCTGTTTTGCTTTCATTTTTAATTTGACAGGATGAAAAAGTCAAAACAATAAATGTATTTAAAAAGAATTTCCACATAATTATGTTTGTTATCTTTGTAAATGTAATCAAAATTAAGTAGAACAAAAAAAATGAAAAATATGAAAAAAACGTTAATTCTAATAGCATTCGGTCTGTTTGCTTCAAATGTAAAGGCACAAGAAATAAAAACAGATTCTATCACAAGAGCAACCGATTCTATTCAAAAAATAGAATTTGCTAAAATTGAAAAGGAAAAATTAGAAGCTTTAAAAAATCAAGAAAAAGCCAAAAAAGAAGCGGCAAAAGAGGCACAAAAAGCAGAAAAAGAAGCAAAAGAACAACTAAAAGATTTAGAAAAAGCCAAAAAAGAAGCTGAAAAAGAAAAAGAAGCTTTATCTAAAGAACTAAAAGCTTCAGAAAAAGCAAGAAAAGAAGCCGAAAAAGAGCGCAAAAAAATCGAAAAAGAAAAAGAAAAACTTGACGATGCAAAAGAAAAAGTAAGTGATTTAAAAGAAGATATTCTTAAAAACAAAGAGAAACTGGAAAAAGAACAAACGAAGTTGGAAAAAGACAAAAGAAAAGGAAAATTATCTCCAAATGATGAATTAAAACGTCAAGAAAAACTAGATGACATTCGTAAAAAAAGCACAGAACTTCAAAACAAGCTAGAAAAAGCTACTATTAAATTAGATAAAATAAAATAGTCCCATTACAATAAATAAAAAAGCCGTTCTAAAGTTGAACGGCTTTTTTATTTGAAATCTTATTGTTTAAAAAATTACTTTGAAGCTAGTTTCTTTTCTTTAATTTTTTTTATTTTTTTAGATTTATCTAACTTAGTGGTTGCTTCTTTTGAAGTTAAATCAGTAAGTACATTTAAAGTTTCTGTCATATAAACATCTTTGACTAATTCCGCATGCCATCTCTCGCGTTTTTCTTTTAAAAGTTCATCTTTAGCCATTAACTCTAATTCATATGGCAATGAAGTAAAGGTTAAATTGTTTTTAAACTTTTCAATCTCTTTGAATTTTTTAGTTTGCGCTTCAATTTCTGCTAACTCTTTTTTATAAGTAGTGTAATTCAAACTAATGCTATAATCTTCTTTTCTATCGTTAATCCACTTCGCATTTTCAGTAATCAGATTAAATTTATCGTTAGCTGCAATTCTGTTATTGCTATTTGCGATAATTTTTTCAAAACTGACATTTAAAGGTGTGTACGCTGCAGGTTCAATTTTATCCCAAGGCAAAGCGCTTTTTTCATCTTTTTCACCTGTTTCCATAAAACTGAAACGATCTGGCATAACGATATCACTTTTCACACCTTCTAATTGTGTAGATCCTCCATTAATTCTGTAAAATTTCTGAGTCGTAGTTTTCAAGGCACCTAAATCTCCATACTGATTACCTCTTACAAACTCATTCAATTCAAATACATTTTGTACCGTTCCTTTTCCGTAAGATTGTTTACTTCCAATGATAATTCCTCTCTTATAATCTTGAATAGCAGCCGCAAAAATTTCTGAAGCTGAAGCGGAATAATTATTAATCATCACCACTAACGGACCTTCCCATTGTACTTTCGGGTCATAATCAGGCAATACTTGTGCTATTCCATTCGCAGGTTTCACTTGAACAACAGGACCTTTATCAATAAATAGACCTGTCATTTTAACCACCGTTTCTAATGAACCACCACCATTATCTCGTAAGTCCATTACAATACCTTCCACTTGTAACGCTTTTAACCTTTCGATTTCAACTGCTACATCTTTAAAAGCATCTCTTTGTGATTTATTTTCAAAAGATTGATAAAATTTCGGCAAATAAATAACTCCAAATAATTTACCGTCTTTATTTACAACCGTCGATTTAGCAAAAGTTTCTTCTGTTTCCACTTCATCCCTCATAATTGGAACAACTTTTATAGAACCATCTACTTTTTTAACAGTAAGTTTTACTAACGTTCCTTTTGGACCTTTTATTTTTTTGATCACATCATCCAAACGCATCCCCGAAATATCAATTGGTTCTTCATTCGCCTGACCTACTTTAATAATAATATCACCTTGTTCTAATAATTTACCACGCCAAGCCGGACCACCACTAATTAATTCCGAAACCTCAATTCCTTCATTTTTCTTTTGTAAACGCGCACCGATACCTTCAAATTTACCGCTCATACTAACATCAAATTTCTCTTTATCTTCTGGTGAAAAATAATACGTATGTGGATCATATTGCGTTACGATGGCATTGATATATATTGAAAACCAATCTTCACGAGTTAATTCTGCAATGAAACTGAAATTGTTATTTAAGTTACTTTCTGCATTTTTTCGAGCTTTTTCCTCTAACTCTTCAAAAGTTTTTGGTTCAGATTTAACTACTTCTTTTTTTTCTGTTTGTTCTGGATCCAATTTTTCAATACCATTCTGAATTTCTTCTTTATCAGTAATATCACTTAAAACGGCAAATTCCAATTGTTTTCTCCATCGGTTAGCTAATTCTTCTTTTGAAGCTGCAAAAGGTAATTTTTCATAATCTACACTAATAGTTTCTTCATCCTTTAAATTCAAAGGTTTTGCAAGTATGGCAGTGTATATTACTTTCGATTCCTTCATTCTTTGCATCAATCTTTTGTAGGTAAGATCAAAAAAAGACAAATCTTTATTTCGGATCATATCATCAATCGTATTTTCATATTTCTGAAATTCTGCTATATCCGATTGCAAAAAATATCTTTTTGTAGGATCTAACGATTCGATATAAGAAGCATATGCTTTTTTAGAAAAGGCATCATTCAATTCTATAGGAGAAAAATGTCCTTTTTCCAATACAAACGATAACAATTCCAATAACATTTTATCTTTTTCGTCTCCAGCTACTTTTTTGGAAGGAATAAAACTCCACAATCCTGCAGCCAGAATACCTACTACTAAAACTACTCTATAATTCCTTTTCATAAACTCTATTAAATTTTTCATTTTTAAATTCTAAAATCGTGCCAAAATGGTTTTGCCCTTTTAATTCGAAAGGACAAAAACAAATTTAATATTTTTATCTACATTTAAATCATAAAATATGATAATTTAGCAAATAATTTAACACTTCAACCAAATGAAAAAAATTCTAATTACTAACGATGACAGCATTGCAGCTCCAGGGATTAAAGCACTAACCGAAGTGATGCAAGAATTAGGAGACATCTATATCATTGCTCCTGATAGTGCTCAAAGTGGTATGGGTCATGCAATCACGATAAATAGTACCTTAGAACTGAAACATATTCCTGGATTTTTAGGAACTGAAAACGCGTATAGTTGTTCAGGAACACCGGTTGATTGTGTGAAAATGGGAGTACATGAAGTCATGAAATCTCGACCTGACTTATGCGTTTCAGGAATCAATCATGGTTCCAACTCGTCTATAAATGTAATTTACTCAGGCACTATGAGTGCTGCAGTAGAAGGCGGAATTGAAGGCATTCCCTCTATTGGATTTTCATTATGCGATTACAGTTGGGAGGCTAATTTTGAGACTATCAAACCCTACATTAAAAAAATAGCTTTAGAAGTTTTAGAAAAAGGCTTACCAGAAGGTGTCGTTTTGAATGTAAATTTCCCAAAAACAGACCAAATTAAAGGAATTAAAATTTGCCGTCAAGCGAAAGCAGCTTGGGAAGAAGAATTTGATAAACGTACCAATCCGATGGGAAAAGACTATTATTGGCTTTCTGGAAAATTCGTAAATTATGATAACGGAGAAGATACTGATGAATGGGCTTTAGCACACGATTACATTTCGATTGTTCCGGTACATTTTGATTTGACTGCTTATCACGCAATCCAACACTTGAACAGTTGGAAATTATAAGTTTCAAAACACTAGACAAATGATTTTTAAAAAACTTGTTTGTTTATGAAAGTTTTCTAACCGAATCTCTTTTACGTAATTCCGTTTTAATTACGGCTGTTTCAAATATCTTTTCAGATTCTGAATCCGGAATTTCTTCGATACGTTTGATGATTAATTCAGCCGTTTTTTGACCAATTTCTGGAGCATGTTGACTGATAGTAGACAAACTCGGCGTCATTCTACGCGACCATAAACCATCTGCAAAACCAATTATAGAAATATCATCAGGAACATGTAAGCCATTTTTTAAGCAGAATTTCATGGCAGTAACTACAGCATATTCGTCAATCGCAAAAATAGCATCTGGCTTTTTCTCCAGAATTAGTTTCCCCATTTTTTCGTCAAAACCTTCATCTGAATCCGTAAGTAAAGCCAAACTTTTTTCGAATTTTATGTTGTTTTTTCGCAACGCTTCTTTATATCCATTTTCTCTTAAATCGCCAACACTTAAATTATTAATTGTAGAAAACAAGGCTATTTTTTTACAATTTGTATCAATTAAATACTGCGTCGCATCCACTGCAGAATCAAAATCATCCACAATTACTTTATCGCATTTTAATTCTTCAGCGATTCTATCAAAAAGAACTACTGGAGTACCATGACGTAATACATTATATATATGTGTGAAATTATTTTCTTTTTGCGTTTCTTCTGCTAAAGCCAAAATAAAACCATCAATCGCGCCATTATCTAACATTTCAATCATTTGTTTTTCTTTTTCCAAAGATTCGTTAGACGTACAAGTTATTAAATTATATCCTTTTTCATTGGCATACGATTCAATACCAGAAAAAACTTTAGCAAAAAACGGATTTAGAATATTAGGTAAAATCACACCTATAGTAAAGGAACGTTGATTTTTTAAATTTTTAGCAATACTATTTGGCTTATAATTTTTAAGAAGGGCAAATTCTTTAATTTTAATTTTAGTTTGCTCACTAATTTCCGGGCTATTACTTAAGGCTTTCGAAACGGTTGATGTAGACACACCTAATTCTTTAGCTAATTCTTTTAAAGTGGCTTTTGCTTTCATTTGAAACGTATATAATTTCAAAAATAGGGAAAATGCAGGTAAAATTTAAATAAAATAGAATTAAATTTGTGTATATAATTCAACGACTTCAAAATCAACACAAAAGAAAATATACATAGAGTTTGTAATTTTAATAATTAATTGTACTTTTGCACCCCTAAACCCGAAGTTCGGGAATAGGAATGGAATGTTTAAT
>CAZULO010000097.1:0-11129 GCA_964621245.1 uncultured Flavobacterium sp. | reverse complement strand
ATCGTGATAAAGAAACGATGTTCAAAACTGTTGAAAAGTACATTACCAAATCTTACCAAGAATTAAAAGACTTATCAACAAAAGACTTAGTAGCGCAAAGAATGGATAAGTACGCTAATATGGGCGCATTTACAGAATAATAAATAATTTATTACATAAATTCCGTCTTGTCTCATGTGTTGATAAGACGGATTTTTTTTGACATATCAACAATTAGTAGTAACTTGTTAACAGTGTTTCATTAACAAGTTAACTTTACTTTTTCTACTAATTACACTACATTCGCAGTATGGAAAAATCGTTAAATATAAATCCAGTTCGAGTTGATAAAACTACGATCATAAATTTAGAAAAAGGTAAATTACCTCCACAAGCTGTAGATATTGAAGAAGCAGTTTTGGGAGCTATGCTTATTGATATCAAGGCACCTGGAGAAGTGATTGATTTACTAAATCCGGAAGTCTTTTATAAGGAAGCGCATAAATTTATTTACGAAGCCATTAATCAATTGTTTCATAGTACGCCACCGCAACCTATTGATTTGTTAACCGTATCTGCACAATTGAAACGAAACGGAAAATTAGAAATGGCAGGTAGTGATTTTTATTTGATTCAATTGACTCAAAAAATTGCTTCATCGGCACATATTGTGTTTCATGCTCGTATTATTTTACAAAAATTTATCCAAAGAAGTTTAATTTCCATCTCTAGTAAATTAATTGAAGATTGTTATGACGAAGGAATGGATGTTTTTGATTTATTAGATACTGCCGAAACGAATCTATATGAAATCACACAAGGTAACCTGAAAAAAGGGTATGAAACCGCTCAGAGTTTAGTAAACCAAGCCAAACAAAGAATTGAAGAAATTTCAAATAAAGAAGGTTTATCTGGTATTCCTACAGGATTCAGAAAATTAGACGAGTTAACTTCCGGATGGCAACCTTCGGATTTAATTATTATTGCAGCTCGTCCGGGTATGGGTAAAACCGCCTTTGTCTTGTCGATGGCCAGAAATATTGCGGTAACAAATAATGAACCAGTTGCTTTGTTTTCCCTTGAGATGTCTTCTGTACAGCTTATTACACGTTTGATTTCTAGTGAAACGGGCTTAACGTCTGAAAAACTTCGAAAAGGAGATTTAGAACCACACGAATGGGAACAATTAAACGTAAAAGTAAAAGATTTAGAAAAAGCACCTTTATATATTGACGATACACCTTCCTTATCGATTTTCGATTTACGTGCCAAAGCCCGTCGTTTGGTATCGCAACATGGAATAAAATTAATTGTTATTGATTATTTGCAATTGATGTCTGCCGGTTCTTCTGGTAAAGGAGGCGGAAATAGAGAACAAGAGATTTCGATGATTTCTCGAAGTTTAAAAGGTTTAGCGAAAGAATTAAGTGTACCGGTTATTGCACTTTCGCAGTTATCGCGTGCGGTGGAAACTCGTGGATCTAGTAAAAGACCTTTACTTTCAGATTTACGTGAATCGGGTGCCATTGAGCAAGATGCCGATATTGTATCGTTTATTTATCGTCCAGAATATTACAAAATTGATAATTGGGATGATGAAGAGGCAGCACCAACAACCAATCAAGCAGAATTTATTGTAGCAAAACATAGAAATGGTAGTTTGGATAACATTCGATTAAAATTCTTAGGCCAATTTGGTAAGTTTGATAATTTAGATGAATTCGGAATGTCGTATGATGATTCTTTTACTTCTAAAATGAATTTAGATTCTCAAAGTAATCCTTTTGCTACCCCAAACTTGCCTTCTGCAAATGATGCTTTTGGAAGTAGTATGAATGCTAATTTTGATGAAAATAGCGACGTTCCTTTCTAAGGTTCCATGTCTTTAATGTTGACTTGTTTTTATCTTTTAAGGTTCATTCTTTTAAATATAAAAACAAGTCAATTTTATTTTAATGCATCATGCAAAATCAACTTTATTGCATTTACAGTATGATTTTCATTCTTCATGAACTGAAAATAAATTATTTAAATCATTCGTTTTACAAAACTACATTTTCCAATTCATTAATTTTAGATTGAAAACACTATATTTTGATCTAATTCATTCTACTTGTTTTTTTTAGGATAGAATAATCTATTTATTGATTACCCATTTTTTTACTTTTGCTTATCTTTGAGTTGCAAATAGTATCAACGAATTAGATTTTATAAATGAATACCTATTCCAAATTTTTTGTAACGATAATAGTTGTTGTTTTTACAACTCTTCCTACTTGGGCTTCTTCTGTTTTACTTCCTATGGATAATGAAGGGCAACAAAATCATTTAAAAGCATACGGAATTACCTATTGGGCATTGGCGAAAAGTTATAAAGTCAACTGGCTGTTGAATTATCGTGGCGGATCTTTTTTATTGCCTGATGGCGATGATATTAGAAAAGAATGCCAAATTAGAGGTGTTTCTTTTGAAGTATTATCAGACGGAGCCACAGCTACTCTTCTAGAAGAAATTAATAGTCCTTCTCAAAATATGGAAACGGTTGTTTTAGAAAAAGCTCCGAAAATCGCGGTATATACCCCTAAAGGAAAACAACCTTGGGACGATGCAGTAACTATGGTTTTAACCTATGCTGAAATACCTTATACAGAAATTTATGATGAAGAGGTGCTGTCAGATCAATTGGTGCTGTATGAATGGTTGCATTTACATCATGAAGATTTTACTGGTCAATATGGTAAGTTTTTTGGAAATTATAGAAGTACACCTTGGTATATTCAACAAAAATTAGATGCCGAAGCGTTAGCTAAAAAATTAGGCTATGATAAAGTTTCTGAAGAAAAACGAGCAGTAGCTATTAAAATTAGAGATTATGTAATTGGTGGAGGTTTTATGTTTGCGATGTGTTCGGCAACAGATAGTTTTGATATTGCACTTGCAGCAGAACAAACCGATATTTGTGAGCCGATGTTTGATGGAGATGCTAGCGAACCAAATTACCAAGCTAAAATAGCGTATGGTAATACTTTTGCCTTTAAAGATTTTGTGTTGGAAAAACAGCCTGCAAAATATGAATTTTCCGATATAGATACGACGGAAGAACATGGGAAAGGAAGTTTTTCTATGGATGTAGATTATTTTACGTTAATGGATTTTTCGGCAAAATGGGATCCAATTCCAACCATGTTGTGCCAAAATCATACTCAAATTGTAAAAGGTTTTATGGGGCAAACCACTGCTTTTGCTGCAGAAAAAATTAAATCGAATGTATTAATTATGGGTGAATGTCAAATTAATGGTGAAGCTCGCTATATTCATGGTCAGAAAGGAAAAGGAATGTTTACTTTTTACGGCGGTCACGATCCCGAAGATTATCAACATCGAGTAGGAGATGCGCCAACCGTTTTAGATTTACATCCAAATTCTCCAGGTTACCGTTTGATATTAAATAATGTTTTATTTCCTGCAGCGAGAAAGAAAAAATTAAAAACGTAATTTTGTTCAGCACGTTAAAATCAATATTTTTTTTTAGTAATTGAAGTGTTTTAATTAATTCATTTATTGGAATATTAATCACTTTTTTTGCTGTTTCATGACAAAAAATACCCGTTTCATGCAATTTTTTCGGGAAGTAATTATTAAATTTTGTTCTTTTATATCACTAACATAAATGTATGAAAATGCTGGTAGAAATATTGAAGAATAGAAATATTAGTTTAGAGACTTTTAAAAAATGGGGTTATTGTATTTTAATTGTCTTAATTGCTTTGTACTTCTGTCTAGTTTTTTGTTTGTTATTTGTTAATTAGTTCTTCTTTTTAAAATAAAAATGCCTCATTAAGATATAACTTATGAGGCATTTAAATTTTGTTTAAGATAGCTGATTAAAAACCACCCATTTCTTTTTGTAATTCTTCTTGTGTTACTTTTTTATATCCTTCAGGAATTGTAAAACAGGTTTTACTAGGTTCTTTGTCAAAAGCAGTAGCAAGCATAGTCACTTTTCCATTAGGTGTGTTCATTTCAATTTCTAAAGGAAATCCAGATAACTTAATTTTATCTTCTGCTTTGTTTTGAGAAGCAATACCTTCAGTGATATAGAAGATGTTCGTTGTGCCTGTAGTCATTTTAATATTTGCCTTATAACAAGTAAAACCTAAAATAACTTTAGTGTCTTTTTTGTCATAAGTAACCGATTCTGCGTCTTTTAAAGAACTGATGTCAGAGTTTCCAAAACCTTCTGATTCTCCAATTAATTCAAGTTTTTTACCCATCATATCCATTAACATTCTGGTATCTTTTGCATTAGATTTATCTAAAGTAATCGTTTTGATAGCAATCATTCCGCCCATCATATCTAACTGTGTGGCAGTAGATTTTTCATTAAATGAGATTTTAATAGTATTAGAACCCATCGCAGCCATTTCCTCATTTTCGGGCATCTTCATGTCGTAAGTTATAGCTCCAATTTTCGTTTGTGCGAAAAATTGGGTAGATACTGCTACTAAGGCCAAACAGGCTAATTTTTTGAAATTTATCATGATAATAGTTTTAGTTTTTTTATAAGTATCCTATTTTAGTAAAAAGTTACAATCTAAATTTACTTTTTTAGATACTTTTTTAGAAACTACACTCGGAATTTCAATACCGTAATCAGATACATTAATAGCAAAGTTGGTTTTGATTTCGATATCAGCTCCTGTTTTCTTAACTTTTGCAATCGTAGTTATGTCTTTGGTTTTTCCATGTAATTCTAATTTACCTTTTAAAGTGTAATCTTTAAATGAGCTCGTTACTTTACTTTCGTCAAAATTTTCAAGTTTCCCTTTAAAAACAGCTTTTGGGTATTTGTCACTTTCTACATAATTTTCATTAAAATGCTCTTCCATTAAAGCAATTTTAAACTTGAATCCTTTTAAAAGAGCAAGTGCTTGTAAATCACCTGTTTTGGTTTGTAAAACACAAGTGACTCCACTATTCTTGGCTTTAATTTCTTCAAATGTTGGTACAGAAGCTTCTAAAGTGATACTTCCTGTTTTTGTTATTTTTTTGTCACCTTGAGTGGTAAAACCGGTTAACAATATAACTGCGAGAATGAGGCTAATTTTTTTCATAAGTAGAGATTATTCTAAAAGACCGTCTGAATTCCAGTCGTTTAATTTATCGATTGTGCTTTGTGGTAATCTTTGTCCTGATTGAGGCATCATTAAGCTATTTCCTTCTGACAAAGATATTCTGCCTAAAAGGTTATTATTTAAAACCGCGTTCTTCACTTTTACGTATGTATCTAATGATAGTGAAGTTCCTGAAATTGGTGTAGCACCGTGGCAATTGATACAATTTGAATTAATCACAGCTCGTACATAATTATTATAAGTTGTGGTTTCAGATACAGATGTAGGCTCAGTGAGGTCATCTTCTGAATTATTACTACAGCTAAGTAGTAAAAAAATTGGGAAAAAAGCTAGATATTTCATTTTTAAAAAGTTAAATTATTAATACTTTAACAATATTACAAAAAAAATCAGTAACTTTGTTAGTTAAAACCAAAAATTATGAAAAAATTAGTATTTGTAGTATTAGGAATAGGTGTTTTAGTCTTTGGTGCCTATAAGTATGTATACCAAGAACACAGGGATATCGCCTCTGAAGAAGCTTCGGTTTCCAAAACAGTTGCTGCTATTTTTAAAGAATATCAAGAAGATGAAATCAAAGCCAATTCTTTATATTTAGATAAAAAAGTTAGCATTGTAGGAAAAATAACGTCAATTGATGCTGCGGAAAAAATTGTAGTGCTAGACGATAAACTATCAGCTAAAATCAATGGAGATATCGCTGTTAAAATAAATGATGAAATTACAATAGAAGGTAGATTAATAGGATATGATTCCTTATTAGACGAAATTAACTTAGACCAATCCCAAATAAAATAATTATGATAAAGAAATTATTAGTATTATGTAGCTTACTCCCTTTTGCAACTTTTGCTCAAGAAGAAGATCTTTTAAAAGATTTAGATAGTACACCAACGAACCAAGTGGTTACATCTGCCTTTAAATCATTAAAAATTGTGAATTTAGAATCAACTAAATTGGCAGCTAAAGGTGATTTTTATTTTATTGTTTCTCACCGTTTTGGTTATTTTGATCAAGGATTTAAAGATTTTTTTGGTTTAGATGAAGCCAACACTAGATTACAATTTTTATATGGTGTAACCGACAATATTACTGTGCATGTTTCGCGTTCGGGTTTTCAAAAAGCTTTCGAAGCGGCTGTAAAATATAAGTTAGTTTCTCAAAAAACTTCAGGTTCGCCCTTTGATATTGTGGGATTCAATAGTTTGTCGGTGAATTCTGCTCTTGAAAAAGTAGTTTTACCAAAAATTGAGTTCGCAGATCGTTTGTCTTATGTCAATCAAATCTTAATCTCAAGAAAGTTTAATGAAAAATTATCTTTGGAAGTAGCACCAACTTTCTTTCATGAAAATTACGTTGCTAATAATAATCAAGATAATAGCCAGTATGCTTTAGGAATGGGTGGACGTTATAAATTATCTAAAAGATGGTCTGTAAATGTAGATTATGCCGCTCATTTAAATAGAGATGCCACTTCTAACTTTAAAAATCCATTGTCTATTGGTTTCGATTTAGAAACGGGAGGACACGTATTTCAAATGCATTTTACCAACTCTCAAGCCATGCATGAAAGTGGATTCTTAGGAAATACAGCAGGAAGTTGGGATAAAGGACAAATTGCTTTTGGTTTTAATTTAGTAAGGGTTTTTTAATATGAAATATATCATTTTCACTTTGTTTTTTATTAACTTTACAATTGGGCAATCTGTAAAAAAAAATATTTTTGATATTGCCAGATCAGGATCTGTATCAGAATTGCAAGTTTTACTAAAAGAAAATCCAAATTGTATTAACGAACTTAGTGAAAATGGTTATACACCACTAATATTAGCTACTTATAGAAATAATATTGAAGTGGCTAAGGTGCTATTAAATGAAACTAAAAATATTGATTTTTTATCCAATAGTGGCACTGCTTTAATGGCTGCTATTATGAGAGAAAACCTTGAAATGATAAAATTGATCCTTTCTAAAAAGGGGAATTTAAATTTACAAGATACAAATGGAGTTACAGCTCTAATGTTAGCCGTTTCTTCACAAAATATTGAAATAATTAAAGAAATTCTTAAAGCTGGTCCTGACCTAAAAATAAGGGACAAATTTCAAAAACAAGCATTAGATTACGCGCTCAAAACCAATAATAATTTAATTATAAATCTTTTTGACTATGAAAAATAAAATACTTTTTGCTTTTTTATTATGCTGCAGTTTTCTCTCTGCACAAAATTACACAACAGGTGTAATAACTTTAACTACAGGTTATACCGTAAAATTTGATACAAACCCAACTACGGTAACTATGACACTTGTAGGTCCATCAACGCAATGGTTAGGTTTAGGGATTGGTATGACGACTATGGGTATGGTAGGAGATGGTGTGATTTTTTCTAATGGAGCTACCAATTTAACAGATAGAAGGTTTACAGGTAGTTTTAATCAGCCTACTTCGGATGCAACACAAAATTGGACTACTACATCTAATAATATTGCTTCAGGAGTTCGAACTATTGTAGCTACCAGATCTTTGACTTCTTCAGATAATACAGGTTCAGATTATAATTTCACTAATGGACCATCAACTTTAAATCTAATTTGGGCTCTAGGTAGCGATTTAAACTTAGCATATCACGGACAAAGAGGAAGTGGTATTAGTTCTAATTTTGTGTTAAGTTCAGATTCCTTTTTTCAAGCAGGATTTAACATGTATCCGAACCCAGCAGATTCAATTTTAGCAATCGATTTACCTACTGAATACGAATCGGTACAAGTACAAATTATCGATATCTTAGGAAAAACAGTTATAGATAAATCAATTACAGCTTTAGATAATAAATTGTATGTGAGTAATTTAGTAGCTGGAACTTATTTTGTAAAAGTAAGTTCAGAAGATAAATCATATACAACCAAATTAATTATTGAATAAAATAAGTATAAATAATTGTACTTTTGTAAAGTCCCATTTTTTTTGGGACTTTTTTTATATATGGAAATTCTTAAAAAAATAAATAAAAAGGCTAAAGTAGAAACCAACACAGGTTTTGGTACCAATTCCCAAAATAACGGGGGCCGATTTGTAAATAAAAATGGAAATGCAAATATCCAAAAAGTAGGTATTGGTTTTCTAGATGGAATTAGTTGGTATCATATTATGTTGAAAATTCCAAGATGGAAATTTTTCTTTATTATTGTACTTTTCTATTTTATTGTTAATTTATTTTTTGCTTCAATTTATCTAGTAATTGGTGTAGAACATTTAAGAGGTGTTGATTCTTTAACCCGAATGGATAAATTTGGAGAAGCCTTCTTTTTTAGTATTCAAACCTTTACTACTGTTGGGTATGGACATATCAGTCCGTCCGGTTTTTTAGCTAGTTTTGTTGCTGCTGTGGAAGCGCTTTCTGGATTGTTGAGTTTTGCCATTGCAACGGGATTATTTTATGGACGATTTAGTAAACCGATAGCCTACATTCAGTTTTCTGAAAATGCTTTAATTGCGCCATATAAAAATGGTAAAGGGTTGATGTTGCGTTTGGTGCCACATAAAAACACGAATTTGTCTGATGCAGAAGCGTATATCACCGTTGGTATTTTAGTTGAAGAAAATGGAGTTTATGTGAATAAGTTTTACAGTTTACCACTAGAAATGAGTCGAATTAATAGCTTAAACTTAAGTTGGACCTTAGTCCATCCTATAGACGAAGAAAGTCCGTTATATCATTTAGTGGCTTCAGATTATGAAAATACCATGGGTGAAATTATGGTGTTTCTAAAAGCCTTTGATGATATGTATAGTTCAACTGTTATCAAAAGAACTTCCTATACGTTTGATGAAGTGGTTTACGGTGCAAAATTTGTTCCGATGTATGATAAGAATGAATCAAACACTAAGACTATTTTACATCTAGATTATTTAAATAAGTTTAGTAAAGTCGATTTGTAATTGTTACTACATTGTTTTACTTAACGCTTATTTTATTTGTACGACAACATTAAAATTTTTAAGATTCTCTAGCGCATCAGGTGAAGAAAAATCTAAGGTAATTTCATCTTGAAGGACTTGTTTTTTTCTCGTAATTCGATTCACACTTTCATAAAAACGGCGCACTTCTTCCAAATTAGACAGAATTAATTTAGGAACTTGCACATTTTCGCCTTTGTCATTTTTAGCAACCATCGTAAAATAACTCGAATTGGTATGTTTCACTTTCCCAGTTTGTATGTTTTGAGAGGTGACACGAATCCCAACAATCATGGAACTCGTTCCTACATAGTTTACACACGCTTTTAAGGTCACTAATTCGCCAATTTCAACTGGATTTAGAAAATTTACGGTATCTACAGAGGCGGTAACACAATAACTTCCACAATATTTTGAAGCGCAAGCAAAGGCAATCTGATCCATTAAACTTAACAAATAGCCACCATGAATTTTTCCGCTAAAATTGGAGTGCGAAGGCAACATTAATTCCGATAAAGTTATTTTTGACGCCGAAACGGTATTGGTTTTACTCATTATTTTGCATTAAAATAGGGTGATTTTTCTGGACTTACTTTTGTGATGTAATAATTGGTATCACCCCACCAGGAAAAAGTTCCATAGCGTTCTACATATTCAATTTTCACAAATTTTCCTTGATTGGCTTTCAATTGTTCGATCACTTCAGGTTGATTATCCATCACAGAAAAAGCAAACTTCTGTGAACCAGAAAGTCCCTGACTCAATTCGCCTTCCCAAGTTTTAAAAATGTATCCTTTATGACTAAATTTAATTAATTCGCCGGTACGAATTCCATCACTGAATTTCGCATAATATAATAAGGCAACATAAGCAGAGCTTATCAAAACAATTCCTAAAATAACATACACTAAAATTTTTCTAATAAGGGTCATACTTTTTTATTTAGGATCCGAATTAAATTTCGGAATCGGTTACAAACTCTTCATTTTGGTTGGCTCTTTTTAAGATAGCTTCCGGTAAGGCTTTTTTGGCTTTAGCACCCATTTTCTTTAACTTTTCGGCACTCGTGACTAAATTTCCTTTTCCTTCAGTTAATTTATTCATCGCGGCAGAATATTCTACTTTGGCTTCGTCCATTTTTTTACCTATCTTAATTAAATCGGTAACAAAACCTTCAAATTTATCATATAAGGCTCCTGCTTGACGCGCAATTTCAATCGCATTTTCTTGCTGTTTTTGATTCGTCCACATACTGTCAATCGTACGTAAAGTTGCTAAAAGGGTAGAAGGAGTCACAATCACAATGTTTTTCTCAAAAGCCTTGTTGTATAAGGTTTGATCTTCTTGTAATGCTAAAGCAAAAGCGGGTTCAATTGGAATAAATAACAAAACAAAATCCGGACTTTCCATGTGGTAAATGTCTTGATAACGCTTGTCACTCAATTGTTCTACGTGTCGTTTTACCGAATTTACATGTTCTTTTAAATAGCTATTTTGTAAGGTTTCATCTTCTTCGTTTACATATCTTTCATAAGCGGTTAACGAAACTTTACTGTCTACAATCATCTTTTTTCCATCTGGTAAATTGATAATTACATCGGGTAAAATTCTCGATCCTTCCTCATTAGTAAAAGATTGTTGCACTTCATATTCGCGCCCTTTTTCTAATCCTGATTTTTCTAATACACGTTCCAAAACCAATTCGCCCCAATTCCCTTGCATTTTACTATCACCTTTTAACGCTTTAGTTAGGTTGAGTGTTTCTTTACTCATTTGCGCATTCATTTCGCGTAAGCCTAATATTTGCTGACGTAAAGCTGCATGATAATCGATACTTTCTTTATGCGTATCTTCTACTTTTTTCTCAAAATGTAGAATTTTATCTTGTAAGGGTGATAAAATATTTTTTAAGTTTTCCTTATTTTGATCCGTAAATTTCTGTGTTTTTTCTTCTAGGATTTTATTCGCTAAGTTTTCAAATTCTTTACTGAATTTCTCTTGCAATTCGTTTACTTCTTGTTTTTGTTCTTTATTTCTTTCCAATAAATTATCGAAAT
>CAZULO010000096.1:8899-11144 GCA_964621245.1 uncultured Flavobacterium sp. | reverse complement strand
ACGGATTTAGTGGAAGATGCTGTTTTACAAGAATTCGACAGAATTACAGAACGTGGCGGTGTGTTAGGAGCGATGGAAACGATGTACCAACGTTCTAAAATTCAAGAAGAATCGTTGTATTATGAAACCTTAAAACATACCGGTGAATTCCCAATTATTGGTGTAAATACCTTCTTAAGTTCAAAAGGTTCGCCAACAGTAATTCCTGCGGAAGTAATTCGTGCAACAGAAGAAGAAAAAGCGTATCAAATTGAAATGCTAACGAATTTACAACAAGCGAATGCTGATTTAGTGAGTCAGCACTTACATACTTTACAAGAAGCGGCAATTAAAAACGAAAACATTTTCGAAAAGTTAATGGATGCTACTAAAGTTTGTTCGTTAGGTCAAATTACTGCTGCTTTGTTTGAAGTAGGAGGACAGTACAGACGTAATATGTAATTTTGATTTACGATTTATAATTATTTATAAAAAAACCTTTCAGAAATGGAAGGTTTTTTGTTTGAATCCAGACGAGGTCACAAAGAACAAAAAAACTCCCAATTTCATTTGAAATTGGGAGTTTTTCGTTATTATTCATTCGGTTCAATATGAATTAACACGTGACCTAATTCTAGAATTTGACTTCTTAAAGTATCTTTTAATTTGTGCGCTAAATCGTGGCCTTCTTTTACGGAAATATTAGCATCTACAATGGCGTGTAAATCTACGTGATATTTCATTCCAGCTTTTCGGATGAAGCATTTTTCTGTGCCTATAATTCCTTCTACTTTTAAGGATTCTTGTCGGATGTTTTCTACTAAATCGTCATAACGATGTTCGTCCATAATCTCACCTAGTGCAGGTCGGAAAATCATATAACTGTTATATAAAATAAAAAAAGAGGCAAACAATGCGGCCCAATCATCCGCAGATTCGTAGCCTTTTCCTAAGATTAAAGCTATTGAAATTCCAACAAAAGCAGCAACTGAAGTAATGGCGTCACTTCTATGGTGCCAAGCATCTGCTTTTAAGGAAGAACTATTTGTAATGATACTTTTTTTCATTACAGTTTGAAAGGAATATTCTTTCCAACCGATGATGAATCCTAGAACAATTAAAGTCCAAGCTTTTGGTAAATCATGTGGTATGCCGATATTTTGTATACTTTCATAAGCAATAATTGTAGCTGATGTAATTAAAAAACCTACGACTAAAAAGGTAATTAATGGTTCGGCTCTTCCATGGCCGTAAGGATGATTGTCGTCTGCAGGTCGGTTCGAATATTTTATGCCGAACAATACTAAAAATGAAGCGAATATATCAGTTGTAGATTCAATGGCATCTGCCACTAACGCATAAGAATTCCCGAAAAAACCAGCCAATCCTTTTATGAGTGCTAAACTGGTGTTACCAATAATACTAAAGTAAGTGGCTTTTATTGCGGTTTGTTCGTTTGTCATTGTATCGATATTGCTACAAAGTAAATTTAGATTTTTGTTTTATTTTTTCTTTAGGTTTTACTTATCCATGAACGGTTACACCTTCGCCATATTTTGCAATAACACTAGCTTCATAGTCTAGCCAAGCTTTCCAGCGTTTTTCTACATCGATAGTTTCAGCGTATTTTCTAGCTAAGTTGATAAAAGTAGTGTAATGTGCGGCTTCACTTTCCATTAATTCTCGATAAAATTTGGCTAATTCTTCGTCTTTTAAGTTTTCAGAAAGGACTTTGAAACGTTCGCAACTTCTGGCTTCGATCATAGCGGCAAAAAGCAAACGTTCAATTAAACCACATTCTCGACTTCCGTCCGACGATTTTTTCATAAATTTCGCCAATTCATTTACATAATCGTCTTTTCTTTCTCTTAGAAATTCGTAACCACGCGCTTTAATGATGTCATGAACCATTTGAAAATGTTGCATTTCTTCAATTGAAATAGCGGTCATTTCAGTAACTAAATCTTCTTTCTCGGCATTATTAATGATTAACATGATGGCATTTGTAGCGGCTTTTTGTTCGCACCAAGCATGATCACTTAATATATCTTCTAAGTTTTCTTCAACGATGTTAGCCCAACGTGGATCGGTTGGTAATTGTAATCTTAAAACGGACATGATCTTAAGTTTATGATTTTATAGGTTTAAGTGTTTAAAAGGTATTTTGTGAAAGGTTATGAGTTTATATGTTTATAAGTTTAAAAGGTATTGTGTGAAAGGTTATGAGTTTATATGTTTATAAGTTTAAAAGGTATTGTGTGAAAGG
>CAZULO010000096.1:0-8799 GCA_964621245.1 uncultured Flavobacterium sp. | reverse complement strand
TGTGAAAGGTTATGAGTTTATATGTTTATAAGTTTAAAAGGTATTGTGTGAAAGGTTATGAGTTTATATGTTTATAAGTTTAAAAGGTATTGTTTAAAAGGTATTGTGTGAAAGGTTATGAATTTTAAAATTTAACTAAAATTTTGTGTACAACTAATAAAAGGTATTAGGTGAAAATTGTTTCAAGATTTTGAGTGTTTAAAAACATTAAATAGATTATTTATCGCTAAACCTTTAACCTTTTCACCTCAATACTTTTTAAACAATTTTACGTAATACCTTTTAAACTTATAAACTGTTACACTTTTAAACTAAATTAAAAAACAAACATGGCTCTTTCGCCCATTAGTTCGTTGACTTCTTCCGCTACTTCTTCTAAAATATCTTCATCTGTATGATTCATCAAAACTTTATCGATTAAAGCTACGATGGTTTCCATGTCTTCTTCTACTAAGCCACGTGTTGTGATGGCAGGCGTTCCGACACGAATTCCAGAGGTTACAAATGGTGATTTATCATCAAAAGGAACCATATTTTTGTTTACGGTAATTTCAGCTTTAACTAAAGCGTTTTCCGCTTCTTTACCAGAAATATTTTTGTTACGAAGATCAATTAACATCATGTGATTGTCTGTTCCGCCAGAAATTAAATTATAACCTCTTTTGTTAAACGCTTCTGCCATAGCTTTAGCATTTTTTTGAACTTGTAATTGGTATCTAAAAAATTCGTCAGTTAAAGCTTCACCGAAAGCTACTGCTTTAGCAGCGATAATGTGCATTAATGGTCCGCCTTGATTTCCTGGGAAAACCGACATGTCTAAAACATGACTCATCATTCTGATTTCACCTTTTGGAGTAGTTAATCCCCAAGGATTTTCAAAATCTTTACCCATCATGATTAGTCCACCACGAGGTCCACGCAAGGTTTTATGCGTAGTTGTGGTTACAATATGACAATGTGGAATTGGGTCGTTAAGTAATCCTTTCGCAATTAAACCAGCTGGATGAGAAATATCGGCTAATAATAAAGCGCCAACCGAATCAGCAATTTCTCGGAAACGTTTAAAATCCATATCTCTAGAATACGCAGAAGCACCAGCAATAATCATTTTTGGTTGTTCTTTAGTTGCGATTTCTTGAATTTTATCGTAGTTTAATAAACCGGTTTCTTGGTCTACACCGTAAAAACTTGGGGTATATAATTTACCTGAGAAATTCACAGGCGATCCGTGTGTTAAATGGCCACCATGTGATAAATCAAAACCTAAAATCTTATCTCCTGGTTTTAAGCAAGCTGCAAAAACAGCAGTATTTGCTTGAGAACCTGAATGCGGTTGTACGTTTGCATATTCGGCTCCGAATAATTCTTTTACTCTGTCAATAGCTACTTGTTCTACTACATCTACTACTTCACAGCCTCCGTAGTATCTTTTACCTGGATAGCCTTCTGCGTATTTATTAGTTAAACAAGAACCTGCTGCTTCCATTACTTGGTCGCTTACAAAATTCTCTGAAGCAATTAATTCAATTCCGTGAATTTGTCTGTCTTGCTCGTCTAAAATCAAGTCAAAAATAAGTTCGTCGCGTTGCATTTGTATCGTTAAATTTAAATTTCGTCAAAAATACAAAAAATGTTTGGTAAATTGAATGGATAGTTTAATTTTGATTGCTTAAATTTAACAAAAAAACACATTTTATACTATGCCAAATTTTGCCAACGACCCAAGTAGAAAATCTTGGTTAGCTATTAATAAAGACAGTGATTTTCCTATTCAGAACATTCCGTTTGGGGTTTTTATCACGAAAGAAGATGTGATTACTATAGGAACTCGTATTGGAGATTATGCCATTGATATGGGCGCTTTACAACAACTAGGATATTTTGAAGGTATTGAATTAACGGATGATATGTTCATGCAAGATACCTTAAACGATTTTATTTCTGATGGTAGAAAAACGTGGCGTTTAGTCCGTAATCGTTTGTCTGATATTTTTTTAGATTCGAATCCTACGTTACGTGATAATGATTCACATAAAAATATAGTTATTTTCAAAATTGAAGATGTAGAAATGCTTTTACCGGTTCAAATTGGGGATTATACCGATTTTTATTCTAGTAAAGAACACGCTACAAACGTTGGAAAAATGTTTCGCGATCCAGAAAATGCTTTGTTGCCAAACTGGTTGCACATTCCTGTAGGATATCATGGAAGAAGTTCAACCATTGTACCAAGTGGTATTCCAGTACATAGACCTTATGGGCAAACGTTACCAAATGGCGAATCGCAGCCTGTTTTTGGTCCGTCAAGATTAGTTGATTTCGAATTAGAAACAGCATTCATTACCACCGATGCTAATATTATGGGCGAACCTGTTTCTGTAGCCGATGCTGAAGAAGCTATATTCGGTATGGTTTTATTTAACGATTGGTCGGCCCGAGATATTCAAAAATGGGAATATGTACCTTTAGGACCCTTTTTAGCTAAAAACTTTGCGTCCTCTATTTCACCATGGATTGTAACTTTAGATGCTTTATTGCCTTTCAAATGCGAATCGCCTGCACAAGATCCTACGCCTTTACCTTATTTACAACAAACAGGGAAACATGCGTACGACATCAATTTACAAGTTGCTATACAGCCAGAAAATGCAGTAGAAACCGTAGTTTCCAATTCTAACTTTAAATATATGTATTGGACGATGAGTCAACAATTGGCACATCATACGATTAATGGATGTAGAGTGAATTCGGGAGATATGATGGGAAGTGGGACGATTTCTGGACCGACACCTGATTCTTTCGGTTCGATGTTAGAGTTAACTTGGGGTGGACAAAATCCTATAAAAATGAATGATGGTTCGGAACGTAAATTTATTAATGATAATGATACGGTGATTATTAGAGGGTATTGCCAAAATGATCAAGTACGAATTGGTTTTGGGGAAGTATCAAGTAAATTATTACCAGCTATTGAATTGAAATTTTAGTGCTGTTTACAAATATTAAAAATTAGTTTATGAAGAAAATTACAACTCTTTTTCTGTCCTTGTTTTTCCTACTATCCTGTGGGGTAAAACAAACACAAACGATGTTAAGCAACGGTGACTATGATGGTGCTATAAACAGAGCTTTAGAGGGTTTACGAACCAATAAAAACTCAAAAGGAAACCAAGATTATGTGTACCTTCTGGAAGAAGCCTTTGCCAAAGCTAAAGAACGCGATTTGAATGATTTAAGTTTGTTGATTAAGGAAAAAAATCCAACAAATTTAGAGCGAATTTACAATCTATATAGTCAACTGAGTGCGCGTCAGGATCGAATTAGAGGCGTATTGCCTTTGAAGCTAATTAAAGAAAACAGAAATGCTATTTTTCCTTTTTCTGATTATTCGAATGAAATTATAGCTAGTAAAGCTGATTTATCCTCTTATTTATATGACAATGCTAAAAAATTATTGAATTCTAAAAATAAGTTGGTCATTCGTGAAGCTTTTGATGATTTGGTTTATTTAGATAAATTAAATCCTTATTATAAAGATGTAAGAGATTTGATGGATCAAGCCCAATTTAGAGGTACTGATTTTGTGTTAGTTTCTACTAAGAATGAAACCAATATGGTTATTCCTGTTCGTTTACAAGATGATATGTTGGATTTTAGTACTTACGGGATTAATGATAAATGGACGGTATATCACAACAAAAAACAAAGTAAAATTAATTATGATTTTGCTATGATTGTGAATTTTAGAGAAATTAAAATTACGCCAGAACAGGTTCGTGAAAAACAATTTGTTAAAGAAAAACAAATCAAAGATGGAACTAAACCTCTTTTAGACGCAAATGGCGTGCAAGTTAAAGATTCTGAGGGTAAGCCTATGGTTGTAGATAATATGAAAACCGTAAGCGCCAGTATATATGAGTTTACACAATTTAAATCGGTTCAAACTACAGCTAAAGTGGAGTATTTGGATTTAAATACCAAACAATTAATTGATGCGTATCCGTTAACTAGTGAATTTGTTTTTAATTATGTTTATGCGAATTATAATGGAGATAAAAGAGCTTGTGAACAAGATTATTTTCAATATTTTGATAGAAGAGCCGTTCCTTTTCCGACCAATGAACAAATGGTTTATGATTCGGGAGAAGATTTAAAGGCAAAATTAAAAGCCATCATTACAGGAAATCGATTCAGAAGGTAATCTTTTTTGAACCTATTTTAAAAGCGCACTTGATTTTCAAGTGCGTTTTTTTTGTGTTTTTTTCTCGTAAAAATTTGATTTTTAATAAAATAAATTATTTTTGTAAGAATTAATTTTAAAAAAAAATAATGATTATGAAAAGAAGATTAGTACTCCTTTTTGCTTTGGCGAGCAATTCTTTCCTTTTTTCTCAAAAGTTAGAAAAAATGAAGCGTTTAGATGTGGATGGATTTTACACCAATCCTATTGTTTCTCCTGATGGAACTTTAGCTTTGTTAACCGGACACCATTTTAAAGGCGCGTATGTGTTACACCTAAAAACGAATGAAATCATTCAAATTTCCGATAAAGAGGGAAGTGGATATGGTTATTCTTGGGATTTGAATAATGAAATGGTTTATTTTAAACAAAAAGAAACTCAAGAATATTTCTCACAATCAAAAGTGTATGCCTATTCTTTGAAGACAAAGCAAACTATTTTTATGCCTGAAATTGATATCGATATGTTAGCATCCTATCATGGAAATGAAACAAAAGCAAAAAGTCAAATTGTAGTGTATACGAATATGGCGACACTAAAAATTGAAGCAAAAGATTTAATTTCAAAAAAAAGTTGGGTCATCACTTCAGAAGAAGGTCCGTATTACAATGCTCTTTTATCTCCGGATGGACAGAAAGTTTTGGTACATAAAGGTTCAGCTATTTTTGTTTATGAGGTGAATGGTTCTGGAAAAGGACAAAAAGTTGGCACAGGCCTCGCCACATCTTGGTCGCCCGATAATCAACATGTATTAGGTTTTTTAGATACTAGTGAAGACGGACATACTGTGACGAATTCAGAATTATTTATATTCGATATCAAAACTTTAAAATCTGAAAAAGTAACTCATACAGAAGTGTTGTTAGAAATGTTTCCCAGTTTTATTGGTAAGCATAAAGTACTTTTTACGGATGACAAAACAGGTGCAATTTATATGGCTAATTTAAACATGTAATTCTGATGAAACATATATTTAAATTAGTTATGATTGTATTGTTTTCTGTAAACCTACAAGCACAAATTATAGTACTTGATCCCGGTCATGGTTATGGCGCGACCACTTCGGATAATCCAGACGGAAGAACCGCTATAGAAATTGAAACGGCTTTAGAAGTAGGTTTACGAACTAGAAATTTAATTCAAAATAGTTGTTCATGGTCGGTTCAACTGACTAGGACTACCAATTTAAACAGTTGGATATCTGTAACACAACGCGGTCAAATGGCGAATAATTGGAATGCTGACAGATTAGTAAGTATTCATTGTAATGCGGGTGGCGGAACTGGAACCGAAACGTTTTATTGTACGCAAGACGATACGAATACACCTCCTGATATAGCTTTTGCTCAAAAAATTCAAGCCAATATGGTTTCTGGTGGTGCGTTTACCAATAGAAGATGCGTTGAAGACAACAGTTTCTTAGCCTATCATTTAGGCGTTTTACGCTATTCTTCCGCTACAGGTTGTTTAAATGAAATTGGATTTGTTGATTCTGCAGATGCCACAAAGTTAACCAGTACCACTTGGAGAGATGCTTTTGCCTTATCGTATTTTAATGCTTTAAAATCAGATCTGAATTTAACTTGTACTGCAACACCAATTCCGGGAGCCTTTACTTTAGCTGTGATTCCAGAATGTAGTGGTTTCTCCTCTAGAAATAGACTAACCTGGACGGCTTCAGCAAATACTACTTCGTACGATGTTTATAGAAATGGGATTTTATATGCAAGCAATATAACAGGAACTACGTATACAAATACGGCAGTAACTGAGGGTAGCTCTTATTCTTATTCTGTAAAAGCTAAAAATAATACTACCACACAAATCACTAATTCAAATGGTGCACAAACTGTATCGACTTTAAATTGTGCGGTTCCAGGAACATTTACGATTTCAGCAATTGCTGAATGTAATGGAACAACTAGTCGCGTGAATTTGTCTTGGACGGCTTCTGCGAATGCGACATCTTATGATATCTATCGAAATGGAAGTTTATATGCTTCAGATGTAACCGGGACACAATTCTTAAATACGTTTGTAACTGTTGGAAGTACTTATACGTATTCGATGCTTGCTAAAAACAGTATCGGAACTGTAGTTAATTCTAATGGAACGTTATCGGCAACGGCAATTATGTGCGCGCCAGGAACATTCACTGCAACTGCAACGCCAACTTGTAGTGGAACAACTAGTGCCGTTACTGTAACTTGGACTGCATCAGCGAATGCGACGACTTATGATATTTATAGAAATGGAAATTTATATGCTTCTGATATAACAGGAACTTCATTTATAAATACCTATTTAGTTTCAGCAGGAACGTCTTATACCTATTATGTTAAAGCTAAAAATTCAGCGGGAAGTTTAAATAATGCAAATGGAACTTTATCAGTTACGGCTACAAATTGCTCAGTTGCGAAAATTTCTGAAGGTAACGATGTTAAAGAAGTGATTACACTTTCTTTTTATCCAAATCCGACAGATGGAGTATTAAATTTAGAAATCAACAAGGATAAAGTTCAAAATATTAATTATTCTGTAATGGATATCAACGGTAGAATTCTAAAAGAAGCCAAATTAGATAAAGAAAGAAGTATTTCTCTTTCGCAATTCCCAACAGCGACTTACTTTGTTAGAGTAGTAGTTGACGGACAAGAATTTGTAAAACAGATTATCAAGAAATAACAACAAGTTATATAAAAAAAAAAGCACTTTGGAATGATCTAAAGTGCTTTTTTATTTTATGGAAATTTTGTGTCAAAAACTTCAAATCGTAAATCCCAAATCGTAACTCTAAATTCTAAGTAAACTGCTTCAAATCTTCTGCAGAAATACTATCATGTGATTCGTTAAAAACAGCTTTTCCATTTTTAATCACAACAATTTGTGGCGATTGATGTACCACATTATATCTGCTTGCTATTTCGTTAGATAAATCTCTATGATTTAATAAATCTAACAAAAACCAAACTATTTTTTCTTCTGGATAGTTAAATTCGGCATCAAACTGTTTTAAGGCAGTTCTACTAATAATACAACGGGTACTGTGTTTGAAAAGTACAACGGGTTTGCTTTGTGAAACAGCATCAATTTCTTCAAACTGTTCCATTTTGTTTAGGGTGAAAAATTTTGCCTCTTCGGGTTCATTTTGTTTGTTTTCGGATTTGTTTTCTCCAAAGATATTTTTAAAAAAACTCATAATTGTCTTGTTTTGTGACTTTTTGTCTTGTTTTTAATTCGGTTTTAGGTAAAAAGCAGTCATTTTGACTTGTTTTTGTATTTGGAATACAAATTGTTTTCTACATTACAAATGTACAAAATCATTACTAAAAATAATTGTTAGCTAAATTACAAAATATGAACTTAAATAATTTAACCATAAAATCACAAGAAGCTTTGCAACAAGCGCAGCAAATTGCACAAAGTTTTGGTCAACAGCAACTGGAAAACGAACATCTTTTTAAAGCTATTTTAGAGGTAGATGCAACCGTGACGCCTTTTATTTTGAAAAAGGTAAACGTAAATGTCGATTTGTTTCAAAAAATACTAGATAGTACGATTCAAAGTTTTCCAAAAGTGTCTGGTGGTGAGATCCTGTTATCCCGAAATACTTCTTCCACCTTAAATGAAGCTTCCATTTTAGCGAAAAAAATGAACGATGATTTCGTTTCTATTGAACATATCATCTTGGCTATTTTCAAATCGAAAAGTAAAGTGGCTCAAATTTTAAAAGATCAAGGCGTCACGGAAAAAGATTTAGTTGCGGCGATTACAGAACTTAGAAAAGGCGAACGCGTTACGTCTTCCTCTGCAGAAGAAACGTACGATGCTTTAAATAAATATGGAAAAAACTTAAACGATTTAGCTCAAAACGGAAAGTTAGATCCTGTTATTGGTCGGGATGAAGAAATTCGGAGAGTGTTACAAATTTTAACCCGTAGAACCAAAAATAATCCGATGTTAGTGGGCGAGCCTGGAGTGGGAAAAACGGCTATTGCTGAAGGATTAGCACACCGAATTGTGGATGGTGATGTGCCAGAAAACCTAAAAGATAAAGTCGTATATTCTTTAGATATGGGAGCGCTTATAGCAGGTGCGAAATACAAAGGAGAATTTGAAGAACGCTTAAAAGCAGTGGTAAAAGAAGTCACTTCTGCTAATGGTGATATTATTCTTTTTATAGACGAAATTCATACTTTAGTGGGTGCAGGTGGTGGAGAAGGCGCTATGGATGCGGCAAATATTTTGAAACCTGCTCTAGCTCGTGGCGAATTACGTGCTATCGGCGCGACTACTTTGGATGAATATCAAAAATATTTTGAAAAAGATAAAGCGTTAGAGCGTCGTTTCCAAAGAGTGACTGTGGATGAACCTGATACAGAAAGTGCGATTTCAATTCTAAGAGGTATTAAAGAAAAATATGAAACACATCATAAAGTACGAATTAAAGATGATGCGATTATTGCAGCTGTGGAACTTTCACAACGCTACATTACCAATCGATTTTTACCAGATAAAGCGATCGATTTAATGGACGAAGCAGCTTCTAAATTACGTA
>CAZULO010000095.1:0-11291 GCA_964621245.1 uncultured Flavobacterium sp. | reverse complement strand
CATAATCAAGTAAGAAATATTTACGAAGATAAAAATGGTATAATATGGTTTGAATGTGGTAAGGGATTAAGTATTTATGATGGAAAAAAAATATCTATTTATAAAAAAAGAAATTACAATGCAACAAAACAATGGAAATTGACTGCTAACGACCTTTGGTTTAAAGGTGATGAAATAGAAGGATTCAATAAATTTGAAAATAATTCAGGGGTGTATCAGTACGACGGAAAAACACTTTCTTTCCACATATTTCCAGTTACACCCAAATCAGAAGATGAGTTTAGGTTCAGTTATTCAATTTCTACACCTTTCTTAAAAGCAAAAAATGGTACAATTTGGTTTGGAACTTACAAAGCTCTAATTGGATATAATGGTACAGATTTTAAGATTATAACCGATGAAAATCTTGGACTAAAGGGTGAAAATGCTTTTTTACATATTCGAGGCTTGTTTGAAGATAGAAAAGGAAATATTTGGATTGCTAATAATGGAAAAGGTGTGCTAGTATATGATGGCAAAAAAGCTATGAATTTCACTGCGCAACAAAAATTAAGAAAAGAGGACACAAAAGGCAATTCACTAGATAGAGCATTCTCAATCGGGGAAGATTCTTTAGGAAACATTTGGCTTGGAACTGTGGAATCAGGAGTATGGAAGTATGATGGCCAAACTGTAAAAAACTTTACAGAAGACGACGGACTTGAAAGCAAACACATTTTAACTATATACAAAAGCAAAAAAGGAGAATTATGGTTAGGAGGCGCTAATCCGAGTGGCGTATTTAGCTTTAATGGCAAGACTTTCGACAGAAAGTATTAAATTAAAAACCAACAAATAACAACATAAAGCTTGGTCACAAATTTAAACATTGTTTTGTACTTTTGAATTTCCTGATTAACCAAAAGTTAGAGTACGATGAAGGATGCGGACGAAAATACCTGTAACACCTTAAAAATTTGGAATCAAAAATGAAAGTTAGAAAACTTTAAAAAAACCAATTATAAAAAATAACCTATCAAAAACACTTTTTCATAAATCAAACCACAGCAAGTAAATGAATAAACTACTTACCTATATCATAGTTGCAAATCTATTTTTATCTTGCGAAAATAAAGTTCCTAAAGTTGCAACTCCTAAAGCTATTACTACAGATACTTCAAATACAAATTCAGCTGTAGAAACGGAAAACGAATCCGACGAAAAGGAACTAAATACGCAAGAAGGTCCATTGGTGTTTCCAAAAACAGGAAAAAAAGCCACCGATTTTCTTCCCCAAAATAACGCTTACGAAATCCAATACGAAGCTAAAGGCGACTTAAATTCAGATCACTTGGAAGATCTGGTTGTGGTGCTCCAACATATAGAAAATAATACGGAAATCAGACCTATGTTGATCTTGTTGCAAGACAAAGACAAATCGTACCGTTTAGATAAAATGTCCAATTTCGCCATGCCAGCAGAATATAATGAACACAACTATAAAATATACGACACAGAAGATATCAACATCGACAAAGGAGTACTTCAAATACAACTTTCAGCTATAGGGCCTAGTGGAAATAATTATAGCGAATTCAAATATATAAATAAAGATTTCATTTTAACCAACATTGAAACCTTCAACCAAGGAGCTGGAAGTTGGCAAGAGCTTTATTATGATTTAGAAAAAGGCGAAATCACTGAAATCATCACAAATACTATGGTAGAAGATACCCCATCCGAAAAAAAAACAATAAAATTAACCAAAGAGAAACATAAATTTGAAAACACGTCACCCACACAAATTATCATAGATGTATATTCAAAAATAGACAGTCAATGGTAAAATTAGTTTAATATTCTCAAAATATATAGTAAGGATTTAAATAAACTTTTAAATTTACGGAGCTAAAGTATTCGATTTTTTATAAAAAAATCGTTTTAAAAGATTAAAACAGACAAGTAAGTGATCTCAAAAAACAGACTATTTTCCAAAACAAAACCTAAATCCAACCTTAAATAAATGAAAGAAACAGACAAATTATCTTTATTTTTTAGCAATGAATTTCCTTTCAATAAAGAAGGTTTAGAAGATTTTGTAAATACTTTTGTTATTAAATCATATAAAAAAGGAGAAATCATTTTAGAAAATGGAAATACAGATCATGAACTGCGATTTTTAGATCAAGGAATTATTCGAGAATATTATGCAACAACAGACAAAGAAAAAAACATCAATTTTTTTACAAATCCAGATTTTATAACCGATTTTTCCTCCTTTACCCATTCAACTGCAACAAAAAAATACCAAGAATGTTTAACTGATGTTGATTTGAGGGTTTTATCTAAAGAAATATTCTCGACTTTTACCAACCAATACAATTGTGGAAAGTTGCTTGTAGAAACCATATTCCAAAAAATCGTTATTAATAAAGAAACAGAAGAATTTAACCATTTTGTAAATACTGCTGAAGAATTATACCCGATAGCGCGGATTTGCAATCCGTGCCACAAAACAAATCACAAAAAAAGCGACATCACTGTCGCTTTTCTATTTATACTCTTACGATATTCGCGCCTAAGGCTCTTAATCGTTCGTCTATTCTTTCGTAACCTCTATCAATTTGTTCGATATTTTGAATGGTACTTGTTCCTTTTGCAGAAAGTGCTGCAATTAATAAAGAAATACCTGCTCTAATATCTGGAGAACTCATCGTTGTAGCTTTTAATTGCGATTCGAAGTTATGTCCCATAACCACAGCTCTATGTGGATCACATAACATAATTTTCGCACCCATATCAATTAGTTTATCCACGAAGAACAAACGGCTTTCAAACATTTTTTGGTGAATTAAAACATCTCCTTTTGCTTGTGTTGCCACTACTAAAATGATACTTAATAAGTCAGGCGTAAATCCTGGCCAAGGTGCATCAGAAACCGTTAAAATAGAACCATCAATATCGGTTTTAATTTCATATCCGTCTTTGTGAGCAGGAATGTAAATGTCATCACCTTTTTGTTCTAAAGTAATTCCAAGTTTTCTAAACACGTTTGGAATTTGTCCTAAATTATCCCAGCTTACGTTTTTAATTGTAATTTCACTCTTTGTCATGGCCGCTAAACCAATCCAAGAACCAATTTCAATCATATCTGGTAAAATTCTATGCTCACAACCTCCTAAAGCTTCTACACCTTCAATAGTTAATAAGTTAGAACCAATTCCGGTAATCTTCGCCCCCATTGAATTCAACATCTTACATAATTGTTGTAAATATGGTTCGCAAGCTGCATTATATATAGTTGTAATGCCTTCGGCTAAAACAGCAGCCATAACGATATTTGCTGTTCCTGTAACAGAAGCTTCGTCTAATAACATGTAAGCCCCTTTTAAACGCCCTTCATTTTCAACACCATAAAAATGGTCTTCTCTGTTATATCTGAATTTCGCACCTAAATTAATGAAACCTTCAAAATGCGTATCTAATCTTCGTCTACCAATTTTATCACCACCTGGTTTCGGAATAAATCCTTTTCCAAAACGAGCCAATAACGGTCCAACAATCATAATAGAACCACGTAAACTTCCGCCTTCTTTCTTAAAAGCGTCTGTTTCTAAATAGTTTACATTCACTTCATCCGCTTGAAACGTATAATCGCCAGGTCCATTCTTCTGAATCTTAACCCCTAAATTACCTAATAAAGTAATCAATTTATTCACATCAATAATATCAGGAATATTTGTAACTCTAACTTTTTCAGAAGTTAATAATACAGGACATAACACCTGTAACGCTTCATTTTTGGCACCTTGTGGTTGCACATTTCCTTTTAAGGGCTTACCGCCTTCAATTTTGAATGTTCCCATTTATATTGTATTTGTATTTGGATTATTTTTTGGTTTAAAATTTTTGCTGCCTTTATAATTTGGATTATTTAAATTGGCTTTGGTATTATCTGGCGAATTCGGTTTCGCATTTGAATTCGTACTTCTATTCTGTAACGGACGATTTTGATTTGAAACCGGACGATTAGGATTCCGATTCGCTGGTGCCGATTCATTTTTAGAAAAGAACTGCGTTTTATTGGACTGTTTTTTATTTACTTTCAATAGATTTTGAGACGTAGATAATTCTTCCTTCATGGCAGTTAAGTTCAATTCTCCATTAGACAATTCTAATAAATGATTGAAAATAACTTCATCTGTTACGGTATCTTTATTCCAACTTAAAAAACATTTTTTCATGTGATTGGCAATCACAATAATTAAGGCATTTTTCAATTCCCCTTCCTCCCATTTACGGGCCACATCAATCATATACTTGATATTATTTCCATAAAATCTATATTTAGGAAAATTTTGTGGATAAGGCAAAAGATCAGGCTTCAATTGAACTACTTCACGGGTAGGAATCGGATAAGGAGAATCTACATCTATCTTAAAGTTAGACATAATAAACAATTGATCCCATAATTTATGCTGAAAATCAGGCACGTCACGCAAATGCGGATTTAAACTTCCCAAAACGGAAATCACATATCTAGCACCTTTATTACGTTTTTCGCGATCTTCAATAGCTGTAATTTCATTAATTAGTTTCTGAACATATCTCCCATATTCTGGAATAATTAAATGTTCGCGACCTGAATTATACTCCAAGTAATTAATGGCTTCTTCGTTGTTGTATGACATATATTATAGTGAAATAATTCCTTCTATAGTTGATAATTCCTGATATTTCTCAATCACTTTATCTGGATTCTCCATCGTAACATTTACAGAAATACTAGTATATTTTCCTGTTTTTGATGTATTTGTTTTAATAACTGCGCCCATATTATTAAATGTATTTTCCACCAAGTCAATGTTAGTTGTACTAGATGGAACAATAAATTTATATAAGTAAACGGCTGGCCAAGTGGTAGATTCTTCTAATTCTGATTTAAGTCTAATGTAAAAATCTTCGGTTTTTTTATCCATTGTAAATTTAAGCTAATAAAACAACAAATATACATTTATAATGTTTCATTTGAAAATATAAATAATTAAGATTTTTAAAATAAAAAAAATGATAGTACATTTGAACTTTTAAGACACAAAATGAACAAAAAAATTATACTGCTAATTGGCGGACCAAGCTCAGGAAAAACAACCTTAATCAATCATTTAGAAAACGAAGGACATCTTTGTTATCCTGAAATTTCAAGAGAAGTTATATTAGAAGCGCGTGCCGAAGGTGCCGAATTCTTATTCCTTGAAAACCCTATGCTTTTTAGCGAAAAATTGTTAGAAGGACGAATCAAACAATATGAAAATGCTGCAAAAGAAGACAAACCCGTTTTTATTGATAGAGGAATTCCAGATGTAGTAGCCTACATGGATTTTATTGGAGATTCTTATCCTGAAAAATTTATGGAAGCTTGCGAAAAATATAAGTATGATAAGATTTTCTTATTACCACCTTGGGAAGAAATTTATACGAGTGACGAAACACGGTATGAAACGTACGAAGAAGCGAGTAAAATTCATAACTTTTTAGTTGATACTTATAAGAAATATGGTTACGATTTACAGGAAGTTCCAAAAACTTCTGTGGCAGAAAGATATCAGTTTATCATCAATCAATTAAACGACTAATTTGCGTTAATGAATGAACCCTTAGAGCTATTAAAAGCCCATTGGAAACACGATGCTTTTAGACCTACACAAGAGGAAATTATCCAAACCGTTTTAAGTGGTAAAGATACGTTTGCCTTATTGCCAACAGGTGGTGGAAAATCAATCTGTTTTCAAATTCCAGCACTTATTAGACCTGGAATTTGTTTAGTGATTTCGCCGCTGGTCGCTTTAATGAAAGATCAAGTTGAAAATTTAAAATCGAAAAACATAAAAGCAATTGCCTTAACGGGTGGCATTTCTCTTGAAGAAACTAATAATTTATTAGATAATTGTGCCTTCGGCGGATACAAATTTCTTTACGTTTCCCCAGAACGTTTACAACAAGATTGGGTTTTAGAGCGCATCAAAAACTTAAATGTAAATTTAGTTGCTATAGATGAAGCACATTGTATCAGTCAATGGGGTCACGATTTCCGACCTGCTTATCTAAAAATTGCTGCCTTAAAAGACTATTTTTCTGTTCCTTTTATTGCGTTAACGGCTACAGCTACGCCACGCGTTCAGAACGATATTTGTAACCTATTGAAACTTGATCAGCCCGTTGTTTTTAAGAATTCGTTTGCTCGAGAAAACTTGGGTTATCATATTCTGAAAACAGAAGATAAAATTGGAAAACTAAAACAAATTTTCTTAAGAAATCCAGAGCCATCTATTGTTTATGTAAAAAACAGAAAAATGTGCTTAGACATCAGTCAAACTCTAAACGATTTGGGGTTTACTGCAACTTATTATCATGGTGGATTAACAAGTAAAGAAAAAGACAAAAACATGAAGTTGTGGCTGGAGGAAAAAACTCAAATTATTGTCGCCACAAATGCTTTCGGAATGGGTATTGATAAACCGAATGTGAAAACAGTCGTGCATTTACAAATTCCAGATCATATAGAAAATTATTACCAAGAAGCCGGAAGAGCGGGAAGAAATGGGAATACTTCATATGCCTTGTTAGTAACTCCTGAAATAAATACAGAAAATTTAAAGAACTATTTTTCAACAAATTTACCAGATAAAGTCTTTTTACATACCGTTTATAAAAATTTAAACAACCATTTTCAAATAGCTTATGGCGAAGGATTTAACGAAGTTTTTTACTTAAATTTGAATCAATTTTGTGTAAAATACAACTTATCTGTACCCAAAACCTTTGCTTCATTACAATTTTTAGATCGACAAGGCATCATAACCTTAAACAATTTAATAAGTAATAAAGCTAGTTTACAGTTTTTAATTGAAAGTCGAGAAGTCATTAGATATTGTAGTCTAAATGTAAAAGACGCCTCAGTAATTGAAACCATTTTACGAAATTACACAGGCGTTTTTGAACAAGCCACCCAAATTAATACAGCTTTAATTGCATCAAAATCTAGCACTTCTGAAGAAAAAGTAATTCAGGTTTTACAGAAATTACAAGCCCAAGAGAGTATCGAATTGAAACTACAAAGCAATGATATTTCGATTTTATATAACGAGCCTCGTGAAGACAGTTACACCATCAATCGAGTAGTAAAAGTTTTAGAAAATCAAAACCAAATTAAAATAAAACAATATGAAGCGATGTTACATTTTGTCACCAATTCAACAACTTGTAAATCCGTTTTAATTTCGAACTATTTTGGTGAAGAAACTACTGAAAATTGCGGAATCTGTTCGTATTGCAACTCAAAAAAGAAATCAGAACCCAAATCTGCAGCAACAAGTATATGGTCTCTTTTACAAATTGCACCCCTTTCTTCAAATGAATTAGAAAATAAACTTACATTTTCAACAGAAGAAATTATCTTTGCACTTCAAAACTTTTTAGAAAACGATGTTATCTTTTTAAACGCTTCTAATAAGTATCAAATTAAGTAAAAAGTTAACCACCGATTCACAGATTATTAAAAGAAAATGTATCTAAAATTTGCGAATCTGGCATAAAAATAATGAAAAACTAAACATTAAAAAAGGTTGCAGATTAATGCCTTCGTGGCTAAATACTTCGCTCATTAATATAATATAAAATGGAAAAATTAAAAATAATATTCATGGGAACTCCAGACTTTGCTGTAGGGATTCTCGACACCATATACAACAGTCAATTTGAAATTGTTGCTGTAATCACTGCCCCAGACAAACCTGCAGGTCGTGGACAAAAAGTTTCTGTTAGCGCTGTCAAAACGTATGCTTTAGAAAAAAACATTCCTTTATTACAACCTACCAATTTAAAAGACGAAGCATTTTTAACCGAATTAGCAACTTATAACGCTAATTTACAAATTGTAGTGGCTTTTAGAATGTTACCAGAAGTGGTATGGAAAATGCCAAAATATGGAACCTTTAACTTACATGCGTCTTTGTTACCAAACTACAGAGGTGCTGCGCCTATCAATTGGGCGATTATTAATGGAGAAACGGAAACTGGTGTAACTACTTTTTTTATTGATGATAAAATCGATACGGGTGCGATGATTTTAAATGAAAAAGTTGCTATTGATCCCAATGAAAATGTGGGACAACTTCACGATAAATTGATGCATTTAGGTTGTGACACGGTGATTAAAACTTTAGAATTGATTGAAAAAGGAAATGTAGTAACTACTATACAAACCGAAAATGCCGAATTAAAAACGGCTTATAAATTAAACAAAGACAATTGCAAAATTGATTGGACCAAATCGGGAGTAGAAATTTATAATCAAATTAGAGGATTATGTCCTTATCCAGCAGCTTGGACCTTTATAAAAGACGGAGAACAGGAATGGAATGTTAAAATTTACGATACTAAATTCATAGAAGAGCCACATAATTTTACTATTGGAACGATTATCAGCAGTAAAAAAGAAATGAAGATTGCAGTAGCTAATGGCTTAATAAAAATAGAAAGTTTACAATTTCCAGGGAAAAAGAAAATGCAAATTCACGAACTCCTAAATGGTACGTCAATAAGCGCTGAAGCCTTTGTTAATTAAGAATCTAAGTAGAAACTCTATTTCAAAACGGAACTTTATTAACATTTAAACTTATTTATTAACATTTTCAACGAAAATAGCTGTAAAAACTTGCACAGTTTGAGGATACGTATAAATTTGTAAAAGAAAATTATGTTTAATTAATTAATAACTAACAATTATGAACAAATCAGAATTAATCGATGCAATGGCAGCTTCTGCTGGAATTACAAAAGCAGCTGCTAAATTAGCTTTAGAATCATTTTTAGGAAGTGTTGAATCAACTTTACAACAAGGTGGTAGAGTTTCTTTAGTAGGATTCGGATCTTGGTCAATCTCTAACAGAGCGGCTAGAGATGGTAGAAATCCACAAACTGGAAAAACAATCCAAATTGCTGCTAAAAATGTAGTAAAATTCAAAGCTGGTGCTGAATTAGAAGGAGCAGTAAACAAATAATATATATTTGATTTCTTGTAAAGAGCCTCTTTTTAGAGGCTTTTTTTATATCAACTCTTCTCCGTTTTTAACATTTTATCGATTTTATTTGTTCGTTATTATTTTATTTGTTAAATTACGTTAAAATTTATAGGCTTATGATATCATTATTACCTAAAAAAGGGTGTTTGCTCGTTGCTGAACCGACCATCTTGAGTGATATGTCTTTTAATAGATCTGTTATTTTATTGACAGAACATGCAAAAGACGGTAGCGTCGGATTTATCTTAAATAAACCCCTATCCTATTCTATTAATGACCTAATTCCCGAAATTGACGCCAACTTTATGGTCTATAACGGTGGTCCTGTTGAACAAGACAATTTATATTTTCTGCATAATGTACCAGAATTAATTCCAGAAAGTGTAGAAATATCTTATGGTTTATATTGGGGAGGTGATTTCGAAACCACGAAAGACCTTATAAACGAAGGAAAAATTTCTAAGGAAAATATACGCTTCTTTTTAGGCTACAGTGGATGGGATACCCTTCAATTAGAAAATGAACTGAATGATAATTCGTGGATCGTTGTAGAAAATGAATTACAAAATAAAATCATTGGAAAAAACAGTCAAAATTTTTGGAAAGAAAAATTAAATGAAATTGGTGGTGAATATATTTATTTTTCAAACTCTCCAGAAAATCCTACTTTAAATTAAAAATACAAGCATTTACGATACGTTACTATCGAAAAAATATAACTTTTAAATTATTTTTACAATTGTGCGTTCAGTTGATTTACTATTAACTTGGCAGTTTCTATAGTATATTCTTTTTTTCTGTATTTGGTAATTGGCTGAATGCCTGTTATCACATTCGTAGTAAACAATTCGTCTGCTTTTTGTAAATCAAATGGTGAAATACTTTTTTCAATTACTTCCAAGTTTTCCATTTTTTGGATAATTGTTATAATTTGTTTTCTCATGATTCCATTTAGGCAGCCATCAGAAATTGGTGGAGTGATTACTTGTGCGCCCATTTTCATAAAAAGATTGCCATTTGTAGCTTCTACCACATTTTTATCTTCATTAATTAAAAGACAGGTCTGAAACCCGTTTTCTTTAGCAAAAATACTGGCTACAACATGCGTCATTTTATTGTTTGTTTTTAAAGTACTTAATAAATGTTTGGGTACATGAAAATCTTTAAACAATTCGACTTCATAAGAAGTAGTTGGACACGAATACATATTTGAAATTAATGGCGAACAGGTGATGACAAATTGAGTTTCATTAGAAGTTGGCGTGTACAAACCAGAAGCATCTCTGAAAACAGAAAAACGAATTCTATTACTTAGTTTAGAATCTTGAATGGTGATTAACTTTAAAATTTCTTCTTCCATAAATTCCATGGTAAAAGTCATTGGGATTTCCATTCTACAAATTCTCATAGAAGCCATTAATCGCAAATAATGCTCTTCTAAAAATAAAATTTTTAAACCGTTTACCTTTATGGTTTCAAAAACTGCATCACCAAATAGAAATCCTCTATTGTTTTCAATCTCAATATTACTACTTGTTTGGATGTTTCCGTTATAATTAATCATAAAAAATGCCCTAAATAAAATTCAGGGCAAATATACTTATTTATTAAAATTAAACCGAACCAATTACGTGTTTTAAATCGGAAACTAAACTTTCCCAAAGTAATTTTGATTCTGGAAGTTCTTCTTCTTCGGAAAAATCAACTACAATTAAAGAAACATCATTAGTTATTTCATCAACTTGAATTTTTAATTCGAAAAAATATTCTGTTTCTTTATTATCTGCGTCTAACCATTTAAATTTAACTTTTTCACCAGATTTTTTCGAGGAAAGTTTCGCGTTTTCAACTGAATCGTCCCAAATAAAGGAATAAAATTCACCTCGTGAGTTGACATTATCCGCAAACCATTCCGACAAACCAGAAGGCGTTAAGATATATTGGTATAACAATTGTGGCGAAGAGTGAATGGGAAACTCTAGTTCATATTTAACTTTTGGCTTCATAACTTATCTTAGTTAATTTTTCAGCAAAATATAAAAAATCTTTATAATTGTAAGCTTTTTTTCCTTTTTTTTTACAAATAAAAAATAATTCAATTTTTTTATATTTTTATTTGGAGAGCAAAAAATTATTTATATATTTGCACCCGCATTGAGAGATGCACTACACAGTAATGGCGAGATAGCTCAGTTGGTTAGAGCGCAGGATTCATAACCCTGAGGTCAC
>CAZULO010000094.1:0-11569 GCA_964621245.1 uncultured Flavobacterium sp. | reverse complement strand
AACAATTGGCTTTTGCTTCAAAAGATTTTGCGCGTCAAAAAGAGTTGAATTCTTCGCAAGCCGTTAGTGAAAAGAATTTTCAATTGGCTGAAAGTGAATTCGCCAAACAAAGAATTACGTTAAAATCGTTAGAAGAAAAATTGAAGTTAATTCATATTAATCCGGCTTCATTAACTTCGAATTCCATTTCAAAATCGGTAAATATTTATGCACCCATTTCTGGAATGATTACTAAAATTGATGTCAATATTGGAAAATACGTGAGTGCAACAGATATGTTGTTCCAAATTATGGATAACCAAAGAATGTATGCGAAGTTAAATGTGTTTGAAAAAGATGCAGCTAATTTGGCAATCGGACAAAAAATAAAAGTGTATACGAATACACAACCAGATGTTTTTTATGAAACTAAAATTGAGTTTGTAAACAAAAGTTATTCCGAGGAAAATGCGATTGAAGTGTATGCAAAAATTTCGAATTCAACAAAAAAATTGATTCCAGGAAATTACATCAATGCCACTATTCAAATAGATAATAACAATGCATTTGTTTTAAGTAATGATGCGATTGTAGATTTTGAAGATAAGAAATTCGTATTCATACAAGATGCTATTAAGAAGTCTTTTTCTATGCAAGAAGTACAAATCGGAATTGTAACCGATAAAGTTTCAGAAATTAGAAACTATGAATCGTTACAAAATAAAAACTTAGTGATTAGTGATGCGTATACGTTATTAATGGTTTTAAAGAATAAAGAAGAATAATTTCATTAGATTAGAATTGGCATAAAAAAAACTTCTTGATTCATTTCAAGAAGTTTTTTTGTTCATTATTTGACCTTTTGATATTGATGTTTCTTTAAAATACCAGCCGCTACTTCATAATAGCCAACGGTTTCTTTTTCAAGGTGTTTGTTCTTCTTAGTCAGTAATTTTTCGGTATAATGTATTTCAAATTTACCTTCTACTTCTTTGTGTACTTCTGCAACTAAAGCGTATTGTTTCATTTTTTTTACAGGCGAAATAATAGTTAAAGTATCATTACTAATATAACCTAAATCCTGATAAGTGGCTATAAAAGCTCGTGGTTTATAAGTCGATAATAATACATTTTGACCAAAAAATTTCGATTGATAATCAAAGTTTAATAAACCTAAAAGGGTTGGCATTAAGTCAATTTGAGATACTAATTTATCTATTTTTTGTGGCTGAATAAATCCTGGAGCATAAATAAATCCTGGAATTCTGTATTTGTCCATTGGTAATTCTGTTTTTCCAGAACTTGAAGCACAATGATCTGCCACAATGACAAATACGGTATTTTTAAACCAAGGTTGTTTTTTTGCCATTTCAAAAAACTGTTTTAAAGCATAATCGGTATACATCACACCGCCATCTCTTGATTTAGCAGTTCCAGAAATACTTATTTTTCCTTCAGGGTAGGTAAAAGGTCTATGATTACTTACAGTCATCCAATGATTAAAGAAAGGTTTTCCTGTTTTTGCTTCTGCATTCATAGTTTGAATGGCTTTTTTGGCCATATCTTCATCACAAACACCCCAAATATTTGAAAATGAAATTTCACTAGGTTTTAAATTCGATTTATCTACAATATCATAGCCATTTCCTTGGAAAAAGTCTTGCATGTTGTCAAAATAAGCATCGCCACCATATAAAAATTTTGAAGTATATCCTTTAGAATTAAAAACACTAGCAATACTAAACTTCTCTTTATTGTCTACTCTTTTTACTACGCTTTCACCTGGAGTAGGCGGTAAAGAAAGCGTTACGGCTTCTAAACCTCTCACCGTTCGATTTCCAGTTGCATACAAATTGGTGAAAAATAAACTTTCTTCCGCAAGTTGGTCTAAAAAAGGGGTGATATTATTTTGATTGCCATAATGTTTCAGAAATTCTGCACTTAAACTTTCAACCGTTATTAAAACTACATTTTTTTTGTGTTCCATTCCGTTTGAATGAATGTGTGTGGTGTTGTGTTTGTAATTTATATGTGTGACCGATTCTAAATCAGCTAATTGCGATTCGGGAATGGTTTCATAAAACTCAAAAAAATCTAATTCGCTATTAGTGAATGCTTTGTAGAATTTTTGAAGTCCATTTGCTTGAAGTTCATTCGCAAAAACATTACTACTATTTTGTTGAGATGTTACTTTAGGTAATAAAAACAGAGAAGTAAATAATAAAACAATTTGAAGTCCAACAATTTTTAATTTACTTGGAAAATCGGGTAAATTTTCTAGAAATGATTTAGATTTTTTAATAATATAGTAAGTCGATCCAAGAGCTACAATTCCAACACTTAAAAATAAGGGAACAACTGGATACGATTCCATAATATTTCCAATAACCGCATTGGTATAAACTAAATAATCAACCGCTATAAAGTTATATCTCACACCAAATTCATTCCAAAAAAAGAATTCACTAACTGCATTTTGAATAATCAATAAAACAAATAGAAAAATAGTTAATGAAAATAAAGCCAACCGTATTGTTTTTCTATATTTTTCAGAAAATAATAAAAGAGCAAAAAATACCGTTTTTAATCCTACAAATGCTAAACCAATTTCAGGTAAAACACCACCATATTCACTTAAAATACTTTTACCAGAAAGGATATAAAGTAAAATGGCACCAAAAACGCCTAAAATAATGGAACCATAAGGCTTTTTATATTTAGAATTGGATGAAAATATAAGGTATAGCCACAAAATGGAACCAATAAGTATAAAAATAAAGAAATCTGAAAGTAAACCAAAAGCAAAGATTTTTAAAATTTCTAGGATTGAAAATTTACTTTGAGTGATTGGATGAAATAATAAAATTAATCTAGTAATGAAACTTACTAGTAAGTAAAATAAAGCTATATTTGTATAAACAATGTGTTGTTTGAAGAGCGTTTTCATAAAATTTTAAATTATATTCAAATATATGCACAATTTTATATTATTGATTATAGAATCATTATAAATTAAATACAAAAAATATGAATGAAGCACATCTACATCTTTTAGTAAACCATTTTCCAATCATTGGTTTGTTCTTTGGATTTCTTATTTTACTTTTCGGAGTATTGAAGAAAAATGAAACCTTAAAAAAAACAGCGTATAGTATTTTTATTTTCTGTATGATTATGGGAAAAATTGCCATGATGACTGGTGATAAAGCCGAACATAAAGTAGAAGAAATGGCTGGGTTTTCGCATGATTATATCCATGAACATGAAGAAGCTGCCGAACTTTTTATGAAACCTTTATATGTTTTAGGTATTTCTTCCATTTTTGGGTGGATCGTAATTCGTAGAAAAAGTACGTATGATATTTATGTGTCGGTTTTTGTTCTTTTATTAGCAGCGGTTAGTATATTTTTGTCTAATCATGTAGGAACTTCTGGTGGTGAAATACGTCATACAGAAATTCGTGAAAACATTCCTCAAGATAGAGAAAATAAGCAAAATTAGATGTAACTTTAAAATTAAACAATAAATTTATAGCGCATATTTATGAAACAAATATTAAATTAGAATAAATTTCAAATAAAATTTGTTTTTTTAATTTAATTAGTTTTATATTTGCAATTCAAAATAGCAAAAAAATGTATTCAATTACTTTACATCATCACCATCATATTTCCCACGCTCAAGCGAGGTAATTTTGGTATGTGTGTAAAACAAATATAAATTACAAACCCGTTTGAGTCGATTCAAGCGGGTTTTTTTATTCCTTCTTATTTGGCTCAGACTCAATTTAAACTTAAAATGAGTAAATTAAAAATCGCCATTCAAAAATCAGGTAGATTAAACGAAGAAAGTATTCAAATGCTTAAAGATTGCGGAATTTCTATTTATAATGGAAATGATCAACTTCGTGTTACCGCATCCAATTTTCCTTTAGAGGTTTATTTTCTAAGAAATTCAGATATTCCTCAATATTTAATTGATGGAGTTGTAGATATCGCAATTGTAGGCGATAATTTATTAGTCGAAAAAGGAAATAACATTCAAATTGCAGAAAAATTAGGTTTTTCTAAATGTAAAGTTTCTGTGGCAGTTCCAAAAAACTTCACTTATAATTCTATTCAAGATTTAAACGGATTACGTGTTGCCACTTCTTATCCAAATACAGTAAATCAATTTTGTGCTAAAAACGGAATTGAAGTAGATATTCACCAAATTTCTGGATCTGTAGAAATAGCTCCAAATATCGGACTTTCAGATGCTATTGTTGATATAGTTTCTAGTGGAAGTACGTTATTTAAAAATGGTTTAAAAGAAGTAGAGGTAATTTGTACAAGTGAAGCAGTTTTAGCAGTTTCTCCTTTAATCTCTGAAGCTTCCAAACAAACTTTAAACAAATTGCAATTCAGAATGCAAGCGGTTTTACGTTCTAAAAAATCAAAATATATTTTAATGAATGTTCCGAATGAAAATATCACGCAAGTTTCTCAAATTTTACCGGTTTTAAAAAGTCCAACAGTAGTACCTCTAGGAGAAAGTGGGTGGAGTAGCGTACAATCTGTAATTGATGAAGAACAATTTTGGGATGTTATTGATAAATTAAAAGAAGCCGGAGCAGAAGGAATTTTAATTTGTCCTATCGAAAAAATGGTGTTATAAATTTTTACTACTAAAACCCTAGCTTAATTTGTCTTTGCGACTAAACAATAAACGCTGAATTTATATAAAAATGAACATAATAAACAACCCAACAAAAAACACTTGGTCTGAAATTTTACAACGACCAACTCAAACTTTTTCAGATATTGAAGAAACGGTCAAAGGTATCTTTAAAGAAATTCAACAAAAAGGAGATATAGCTGTACAAAAATACACCTCACTTTTTGATGGAAGTACTGAAACCAATATTTTAGTTTCTCAAGAAGAAATTGAAGAAGCAAATGCTTTAGTTTCGGAAGAGTTAAAAGAAGCAATTGCTCTTGCAAAAAATAATATTTACAAATTTCACGAAGCTCAAAAAACTCAAAAAGTTGAAATTGAAACTATGGATGGTGTTTCGTGTTGGCAAGAAAAAAGACCTATTCAGAAAGTAGGTTTGTATATTCCCGGAGGTTCAGCACCTTTATTTTCAACCGTTTTGATGTTGGCTATTCCAGCAAAAATTGCAGGTTGTACTGAAATTGTTCTGTGTTCACCACCAAATAAACAAGGAAAAATTAATCCAGCTATTTTATATGCGGCTAATTTATGTGGGGTGACCAAAATATTCAAAGTTGGTGGAATACAAGCCATCGGAGCCATGACTTTCGGAACTGCTACCATTCCACAAGTGTATAAGATTTTCGGACCAGGAAATCAGTTTGTAACCGTAGCTAAACAAGTTGCAACTCAATACGGAGTTGGAATTGATATGCCGGCCGGACCAAGTGAGTTGCTAGTTTATGCTGATGAAACAGGAATTCCAAGTTTTGTAGCCTCAGATTTATTAAGTCAAGCCGAACACGGAACCGATAGTCAAGTTATTCTAGTTACAACGGATCAAAATTTACTTATTGAAGTTGAAAAAGAAGTTGCTGCACAACTAGAAGTGTTGCCAAGAAAAGATATTGCTGCACAAGCCATCACAAAATCTAAGTTGATTTTAGTAGAAAATGAAACTATAGCTTTAGATTTAATTAATGAATATGGTCCTGAACATTTTATTTTATGTTCAAAAAATGAAGATTTCTTTGTAAACGGAATTTTTAATGCAGGTTCTGTTTTTATTGGAAATTATACACCGGAAAGTGCTGGAGATTATGCGTCAGGAACCAATCATACTTTACCAACTAATGGATATGCCAAGACATACAGCGGTGTGCATTTAGACAGCTTTATGAAAGCAATGACTTTTCAAAAAATTTCCGAAATTGGGATTCAAAATATCGGAAAAAGTATTGAAATTATGGCTGCTGCAGAAGGTTTACAAGCCCATAAAAATGCCGTAACTTTGCGTTTAGAAAAAATAAGTAAAAATTAGTTTCGCAGCAAACTTGTGAATTTAAAAGTAATAGTTTACAAGTTTGCACAAAAATTGAAATATGACAAGTACCATTCAAAATCTCATTAGAGATAATATAAAATCTATGCAAGCGTATTCTTCTGCGAGAGATGAGTTTCAAGATTTCGAGCAAAAGATGATTTATCTAGATGCCAATGAAAATCCAAATGAAAATGGAGTAAATCGGTATCCCGATACGCAACAAAAATCGGTAAAAAAATTACTTTCTGAAATAAAAAAAATTAATAAAAATCAAATTTTATTAGGAAATGGAAGTGACGAAGTGTTAGATTTGTTGTTTAGAGCCTTTTGTGAGCCTAATATTGATAATGTAATTACTTTACCACCAACTTACGGCATGTACGGTGTTTTAGCGAATTTAAACGCCATTGAAAACAAAGAAATTCTTTTAAATGATGATTTCGAACCTAATATCGAACAAATTCTTGCTGCTGTCACAGATCGTACAAAAATCATTTTTTTATGTTCTCCAAATAATCCAACAGGGAATTCCTTTTCAGATGAAAGCATTGTAACTTTGCTGAAAAATTTCAACGGAATTGTTGTGTTAGATGAAGCTTATATCGATTTTTCGGAAAAAGAAAGTTGGCTAACTGAAATTTCAGATTATCCAAATTTAGTGATTTCTCAAACGCTTTCAAAAGCCTACGGAATGGCCGGTATTCGATTAGGTGTTTTATATGCATCTACTGAAATTATTGAGGTGTTAAATAAAATCAAACCGCCTTATAACGTTAATGTTTTAACGCAAAACAAAGCCATTGAAAAACTAGAAAATATAAAAAAAATAAAAAAACAAATTACTGATATTCAATTAGAAAGAGAGTTTTTATATAAACATTTAATTCAAGTTAGTTTTATAGAAAAAATTTATCCTTCTGATGCTAATTTTATTTTAATTAAAGTAGATAATGCTAACAAAAGATATCAGCAATTAATTGAAAACGGTATTGTAATCCGTAACCGAACTACCCAACCTTTGTGTGAAAATTGTTTGCGAATTACTATCGGAACTTCTACTGAAAATTTAAAATTAATCAACACACTAAAAGCATTATAATGGCAAAAAAAGTATTATTTATCGACCGAGATGGAACCATGATTAAAGAAGTGGCCGATTATCAAATTGACGCTTTTGATAAAATGTATTTCTATCCTAAATGTTTAACTTTTTTAGGTAAAATTGCCAAAGAATTAGACTTTGAGTTGGTTTTAGTTACCAATCAAGACGGTTTAGGAACTGCTATTTTTCCAGAAGAAACTTTTTTGCCAGTACATAATTTTATTATGAAAACCTTTGAAGGAGAAGGCGTTTTCTTTGCAGAAGAATGTATAGATAGAAGTTTTCCTGCGGATAATGCGCCAACTCGTAAACCAAGAACGGGCATGTTAACCAAATATTTTTCAGAAGCATATGATTTGAAAAATTCATTCGTAATTGGTGATCGTTTAACCGATGTTGAATTGGCTAAAAATTTAGGTGCAAAAGCCATTTTTATCAATGATAATACAAATTTAGGCACGGCTGAAATTTCTCTAAATGAATCAGAAATTCAAGAAGTGGTGGCATTAGAAACCAACGATTGGGAAAAAATTTACCAGTTCTTAAAATTAGAAAATCGTTCAGCTTCTATCATCAGAAAAACCAATGAAACGGATATTGCCATCACAGTAAATTTAGATGGAACTGGAAAAAGTAACATCCATACAGGTTTACACTTTTTTGATCATATGTTAGATCAAATCGCCAGACACGGACAAATGGATTTAGATATCCAAGTTAAGGGTGATTTAGAAGTAGACGAACACCATACCATTGAAGATACTGCTATTGCTTTAGGTGAAGTTTTTGCTATGGCTTTAGGTAATAAATTAGGCATCGAACGTTATGGTTTTTGTTTGCCGATGGACGACTGTTTAGCGCAAGTTGCTATAGATTTTGGTGGAAGAAATTGGTTGGTTTGGGAAACAGAATTTAAACGTGAAATGATTGGTCAAATGCCAACAGAAATGTTTTTTCACTTTTTTAAATCGTTTACAGATGGTGCCAAAGCAAATTTAAACATTAAAGCTGAAGGCACGAATGAACATCATAAAATTGAAGCTATTTTTAAGGCCTTTGCAAAAGCTATTAAAGTAGCCGTAAAACGTGATGTGGAAAAAATGATTTTGCCAAGTACTAAAGGAATGCTTTAAAAAAGTCATCAGTTTTCAGTTTCAGTGAGCAGATCCTGAAATTGAAAACGGAGATAGAAAACTAAAAAAATGAAAATAGTCATAATAGATTACGGTGCGGGAAATATACAAAGTATACAATTCGCAATCAAAAGATTAGGATTTGAAGCTGTATTATCAAATAATCCTATAGAAATTCAACAAGCTGATAAAGTAATTTTCCCTGGTGTTGGTGAAGCAAGTAGCGCGATGAATATGCTTAAAGCCACAGGTTTAGATACTTTAATTCCAACATTAAAACAACCTGTTTTAGGGATTTGTTTGGGCATGCAATTGATGTGTAACTGCTCGGAAGAAGGAAATACGAAAGGTTTAGGTATATTTGATGTAGATGTAATTCAATTTTCTAATGCTGTAAAAGTCCCACAAATGGGTTGGAATACCATTTCAGCATTGCAATCGCCTCTTTTTGATAACATTGCAGAAGAAGAATATATGTATTTAGTGCACAGTTATTATGCACCAAAATGTAATCAAACCATTGCGATTACCAATTATGAAACGGCTTACAGTTCGGCTTTACAAAATAATAATTTTTATGGGGTTCAGTTTCACCCAGAAAAAAGCGGAAACATAGGAGAAAAAATAGTAGAAAACTTTTTGAAATTATAAAACAATGAAAAAAATAAGAATCATTCCAGCCATTGACATTATTGATGGAAAATGTGTCCGATTGTCTATGGGTAATTTTAAAACTAAAATTATCTATAACGATAATCCAGTAGATGTTGCCAAATCTTTCCAAGATCATGGGATAGAATATTTGCATTTAATCGATTTAGACGGAGCAAAAACAGGTAAAATTGTCAATCATAAAGTTTTAGAAAACATTGCGACTCAAACCAATTTAAAAATTGATTTTGGAGGCGGAATTAAAACAAGTGGAGATGTTAAAACTGCTTTTGAATGCGGTGCTAATCAAATTACCGGAGGAAGTATTGCCGTTAATGATGCGGAGAAATTTTTAAAATGGATTGAAAAATTTGGTCCAGATCGTATGATTTTAGGTGCCGATTTCAATCCGTATCCGAATGGTGCTAAAATTGCTATTTCGGGTTGGAAAAAAGAATCTCAAGAAGATTTATTACCATTTATTTATAATTATTTGCAAAATAAAATTAGTTATGTGGTTTGTACCGATATTAGTAAAGATGGGATGTTAGCCGGACCAAGTTTCGAAGTATATGAACAAATTTTAGCACATTGTAATACAGAAGCAAACACCAATCATATCAAATTAATCGCTTCAGGTGGCATTTCTGAGTTTGATGAAATTCCAAAATTAGCTGAATTAGGTTGTGAAGGAGTTATTATAGGTAAAGCGATTTACGAAGATCGAATTTCTTTAAAACAGCTGGAAAATTATATCGTAAAGTAAGAAAACAGAAACTAGAAACTTGAAATTTCAAAATAATATTTATTTATAATGACAGATTTAAAAATTAGAACAAAAAAATTTGCAATTGATTGTTGGAATATTTGTAATTTTTTTCCATATGAAAGAGGATATAATGCTTATGTAAATCAATTGATTAGATGTTCAAGCTCAGTTGGTGCTAATTATAGAGCTTCTCAAGGAAGTAAATCTGATGCGGATTTTATAAATAAGTTAAAAATTGTAGAAGAAGAAGCAGATGAAAGCCAATACTTTTTAGCAATAGTTGTATCAATTATTAATAAAAGAATAAATAATTTAAAAATTCAGATTTAAATTCTGGTTTCAAGTTTCTAACTTTTAATTTAAAAATTATGTTGACTAAAAGAATCATTCCTTGTTTAGATATTAAAAATGGAAGAACCGTTAAAGGAGTTAATTTTGTAGATTTAATTGATGCTGGAAATCCGGTAGAATTGGCTAAAAAATATTCTGAAACCGGTGCAGATGAATTGGTGTTTCTAGATATTTCTGCTACGGAAGAACAAAGAAGTACCTTACTTAATTTAGTTCGTGATGTTGCAGAAGCTATAAATATTCCTTTTACCGTTGGTGGCGGAATTCGTTCTGTGGAAGACGTAGCATTACTTTTAAAAAATGGTGCGGATAAGGTTTCTATAAACTCATCGGCAGTTAAAAATCCAGATTTAATTAATCAATTGGCCCAAAAATTTGGTAACCAATGTGTAGTTGTCGCTATTGATGCCAAACGAATAGACGGAATTTGGAAAGTACATTTAGTAGGTGGAAAAGTACCAACAGCTATCAATTTATTCGATTGGGTTGTGGAAGTTGCCGAACGTGGAGCAGGTGAAATTTTATTCACATCCATGGAAAATGACGGCACTAAAGATGGTTTTGCGAATGAAGCTTTGGATACCATTTCTAAATTAGTGAATATTCCAATTATAGCATCTGGTGGCGCAGGAACTATGCAAGATTTTGCCGATGCTTTTGAAAAAGGTAATGCAGATGCCGCTTTAGCAGCTAGCGTGTTCCACTTCGGAGAAATAGAAATTCCAGAATTAAAACAATTTTTGAAACAACAGAATATAGAAGTAAGAATATAGTTAACAACACAGATTTAAGAAATTATAAAAATTTTAAAAATTTTTCCAATCTGTGTTCAAAAAATAAGCATAAAATAAAACAAACTTAGCGACTTAGCGCCTTCGTGGCATTTAATTATGAAAATAGACTTTACAAAAAACAATGGATTAATTCCTGCCATCATTCAAGATAACGAAACGAAAACCGTTCTAATGTTAGGCTATATGAATCAAGAAGCTCTAGATAAGACATTAGAAACTCAAAAAGTAACTTTTTTCAGTCGTTCTAAAAACAGATTATGGACAAAAGGCGAGGAAAGTGGTAACTTTTTAAACTTAGTTTCGATTAAAAATGATTGCGATAAGGATACGCTTTTAATTCAAGTAAATCCAGTTGGACCAACCTGCCACACGGGTTCTGATACGTGTTGGCAAGAAGAAAATAATTCGAGTTATAGCTTTTTATCAAAACTAGAACATACGATTCAAGAACGTAAAGAAAATGCGACTTCAGAAAAAAGTTATGTGGCTTCTTTATTCGAAAAAGGAATGAATAAAATCGCTCAAAAAGTGGGAGAAGAAGCGGTTGAAGTAGTTATTGAAGCTAAAGATACTAATGACGATTTATTCTTATCAGAAAGTGCTGATTTATTATTTCACTACCTTATTTTACTACAAGCCAAAGGTTTTAAATTAAATGATGTAGTGAACGTTTTGAAAAGTCGTGAAAAATAAATAATAGGCAGTTTTCAGTTTTTAGTGTTCCGTTTTTTTTATATTTACTTTACAATTTAAATCCTTTTAAACTCTTAA
>CAZULO010000093.1:0-11597 GCA_964621245.1 uncultured Flavobacterium sp. | reverse complement strand
CTCGTTGTAAGACTTAACGTGTGGTAAAAGTAATACTTGTGCAACGAGGGAACGCACAAAGAATAAAAAAAGCACCTTCAGTAGTTTGAAAGTGCTTTTGAATTAAATATCATCGAAATTGATGTCGGTGTATGAATTGGAAGATGTTGTTGTAGTAGTTTCTTCATTAGTAGAACTTGAGAATTCTATATCTTTTTTGAAATCTTTTTGGTGTCTTTCAGATATAACTTCTTCACCTTTGTGATTGATTACGTATTCGGTCATTTCACTTAAAATTTCATTGAATGCAGCAAAATCTTCTTTATACAAATAGATTTTGTGTTTTTTAAAATGATACGATCCATCTTCTTCAGTGAATTTTTTACTTTCTGTGATGGTGATGTAATAATCGTCAGCTTTTGTAGCTCTTACATCAAAGAAGTAAGTTCTTCTTCCTGCTCTTAATACTTTAGAAAAAATGTCTTTTTCTAATAATTCTTTGTCATTCATAATCCTTCGTTCAATTATTAGTTTGGTTTAGTGTTCCAAAAATCTAAAAAAAAATAATAGTAAACAATTTTTTATGCACTTTCTTTTTCAGAAAGTTGTTTGTCGTATAAGTTTTTATAAAATCCAGGCTGGTTTACCAATTGATTATGAGTGCCTTGTTGTATGATTTCTCCTTCATCTAAAATGATAATTTTATTAGCGTTTTTTGCTGCAGAGGCACGATGAGTAACAATTATAGTAGTTTTTCCTTCAAAAAGAGTTTTGAAATTTGTAATTATTTTTTCTTCTGTTTCGGTATCAACAGCACTTAAACAATCGTCTAAGATTAAAATAGGGGCTTTTTTTATAATGGCTCTAGAAATTGAAACTCTTTGTTTTTGTCCGCCAGATAGCGTTATACCTCTTTCTCCCAAAATGGTATCATACTTGTGAGTGAAATTTTTTATGTTTTCGTCTACTACAGCCAATTTTGCAGCTAATTCAATTTCAGCATCTGTGGCGTCTTCTTTTCCAAATTTTATGTTATTTTTTATGCTATCTGAAAATAAAAATGGATCTTGTGGCACAATGCTCATACTATCTCTTAAATGATATAAGTCGTATGAAGTTAAATCTTCGGAATCGATTTTAATTTTTGAAGTTCCTGTGACATCATGAATACGAGTTAAAAGTGATAAAATTGTTGATTTACCTGAACCTGTTTTTCCCATGATAGCTACAGTTTCTCCTTTAGAAATAGAAAAACTAATATTTTTTAAGGCTTGGATATTTGTATCGTCATAGGTGTAACTTACATTTTCAAATATAATATCTCCTTTTATTTGATTTTTTAATTGTCCAATATTTTGAATTTCTGGTTGTTCTTTTAAGAATTCATTAATTCTTTTTTGAGAGGCTTCAGCTTCTTGAACTAATGAGGATACCCAACCAAAAGAGGCTACTGGCCAAACTAACATACCAATGTAAAGTAGAAATTTTGCAATAACACCAATGTCTTTTATTTCGCCTTTAACATACATTTGTCCGCCTACGTAGATTACAATTAAATAACTTAAACCTATTAACAAAACCATTAATGGTCCAAAAAGGGCTTGGGTTTTTGCTAAGGATAAATTTTTTTCTTTACTTTTTTGTGATAGTATTTCAAATTGTTGGTTTCTATCTTTTTCTAATGCGTAAGCTTTTATCACGCGAATACCAGAAAAAAATTCTTGAGTAAATGAAGATAGAGCAGATAAATTTTGTTGGTATGCTGTGCTTTTTTTGTTGATGCGTTTACTTAATATGAAAATGCTATAAGAAAGTAGGGGTAAAGGTAATAAGGAATAAATGGTTAATTTTACGTTGATGGCAGACATACTGATAATGATTGCAGCAAATCTAATGATTGTATTGATGGTGTACATAACTGCAGGACCGACATACATTCGTACTTTTCCAACATCTTCAGTGATTCGGTTCATTAAATCTCCTGTTCTGTTTTTTTTATAAAAATTTTGAGAAAGATTTTGATAGTGATGAAATATTTCATTTTTCAAATCGAATTCTACAAAACGTGACATTACAATTAGAGTTTGTCGCATTAAAAAAGTTAAAAATCCCGCTATTAATGTGCATACGAATATTAAAGCGATATTTGTAAATAATTCTTTTTTTAATAGAACAGTGTTTTTATTTTCTGATTTTAAAAATAATTCTATCGCTGTTATCGATTTACCTACTAACTCAGGAGTATATAATGCAAATATTTGAGCAACTATCGTAATAAAAATTCCAAATAAAAATCGAAATTTATATTTTGTGAAATATTTATTTAAATATTGTAATTCTTTCATTTAAAGTAATATAATTTAAAGTATTTGTGTTTTTTGTTGGATATTTTGTGTGTTTTGGCTATAATCTTGCAATATGCGAAATTATTGGATTCGTAAAAATAAAATAAAAAACAGCAATTATATATAATTTATATATAAATTTGCACCTTATTATTGATATAAAATCAAATACACTCATGACAACAGACATAATACATTCAAAGGATTTACACAAGGTAGATCCTGTTTTTGGTCAAATTTCTTTTGATGGGCACGAACAAGTTGTTTTTTGTAACGACAAAGATACAGGTTTAAAAGCAATAATTGGAATTCATAATACAGTTCTTGGTCCTGCACTTGGTGGAACTAGAATGTGGAAGTATTCTAATGAATGGGAGGCTTTAAATGATGTGTTGCGATTATCTCGTGGTATGTCTTTCAAATCTTCTATCTCGGGATTAAATTTAGGTGGTGGTAAAGCCGTAATTATTGGTGATGCTAAAACTGAAAAAACGCCTGAATTAATGCGTAAATTTGGTGAATATGTAAATTCTTTATCTGGAAAATATATTACAGCTGAAGATGTAGGTATGGAAACTAAAGACATGGATACAGTTAGAGAAGTTACACAATTTGTAACTGGTATTTCTGAAAGTAAAGGTGGTTCTGGAAATCCTTCTCCAATTACTGCATATGGAGTATTTATGGGTATGAAAGCGGCTGCGAAACACCAATTTGGTGTAGATACTTTAGCTGGTAAAAAAGTTCTTGTACAAGGTATTGGTCATGTTGGAGAAGTATTAGTACAACATTTAACTAGCGAAGGTGCTATAGTCACTATTTCTGATATCAATGAAAATAGATTGCATGAAGTAGGTTCAAAATATGGAGCTAAAATTTTTACAGGAAACGATTTATATAGTTTGGATGTAGATATTTACGCGCCTTGTGCTTTAGGAGCTACGATTAATGATGATACGATTAGTAAAATTCAAGCTAAAGTAATTGCCGGAGCGGCTAACAATCAATTAGCGAATGAAGTAATTCATGGTAAATTGCTAAAAGAAAAAGGGATTTTATATGCGCCAGATTTCTTAATCAATGCCGGAGGTGTAATCAATGTGTATTCTGAATTAGCAAACTTAACTTCAGCTCAAGTTATGGAAAAAACAGAAAACATCTACAATACAGCTATGGATATTTTTAATTTATCTGATGTGCAAAATATCACAACGCATCAAGCGGCCTTGAATATCGCACAAAAAAGAATTGATGACAGAAAAAAAGAATTACAAAACAAATAATTCTTTAAAATAAAATATTGTAAATTTGTCCCGAAATAATTATAAAATTGTTTCGGGATAATTTTTTATAAAGTTCTTAGCCATGCTTAACAGAAGACATTTTAGAGTAAAAGTGATGCAAACCATCTACGCAATGCATCAACATCAATCGGATTCATTAGATAAAGAGGAAAAATTTTTATTACAAAGTATAGATAATTCTCAAGATTTATATTTAGTAATGCTTTCTATCTTTGATGAATTACAATCCAAAGAAAGAGAATATTTAGATTTAGCTTCTAAAAAACACTTGGCCACCAAAGAAGAACAAAACCCTAATTTAAAATTCGTAAATAATAGTTTCTTTAAAATTCTTGCCAATCATACTGCATTTTATGATAAGTTGGAAGAAAGAAAAATAGACAATTGGAAAAGAAATGACGATTGTATTCTTTTTATCTTAGAAGCAATTAAAACGTCAGAATTGTATCAAAGATACATGGCTATTGAAACTTCAGAATTCAAAAAAGATATTTTCTTTATGTTTGATGTTTTTAACGAAATTATCGCTCCAAATGAAAAACTTTATGATTATTTAGAAGATTATAAAATCACTTGGGTGGATGATATTCCAGTTATTAATACCTTAATTTCAAAACAAATTAAAGCGATTAAAAGTTTTGAAGATACTATCGAATTGCCTCAAGTTTTTAAAGATTTAGATGATAAAGAATTTGTGAGAAACTTGTTTAGAAAAACGGTTTTAAATGAAGTAGAGTTCTCTAAAGAATTTGAAAATAAAACTCCAAATTGGGACAAAGAACGAATTGCTGAACTGGATACTATCATTATTAAAATGGCAATCTGTGAGTTACTTAAATTCCCATCAATTCCAGTTAAAGTAACTTTAAATGAATATTTAGAAATTGCAAAAGAATATTCTACACCAAAAAGTAGTATATTTATAAACGGAATTTTGGATAATTTAGTAAAAGATTTCCAAACAGATGAAAAATTAAGAAAATCAGGAAGAGGTTTATTATAATTTAATCATATGAAAAAAGTAATTAGAATTTTTGCTATCACAGCTCTGTTTGTTTCCTTCTCTTGTAAGAAAGAAATCAAAAGTATTAACAATGATACTGACAATAAAGCTACTAGTTTGCAAGAAAATGCAAATGTTCCAAAAACTAAAGTAGCTTTTGATAAGGAAATACATGATTTTGGTGAAATTCAACAGGGTGAAATTGTTGAAACTACCTTTCTAATAAAAAATATTGGAGAAAATGATTTATTTATTGTAGATGCACATGGTTCATGCGGTTGTACTGTTCCAGAAGTTACTAAAGAAGCTATAGCGCCTGGTGAATCTGCTCCAGTTAGTGTTAAATTTGATTCCAATGGAAAATCAGGTGAAGTTACTAAAACAGTAATGATAACTTGTAACACGGCCAAAGTTGTTGAAAATGTAAAAATTAAGGCTAGTATAAAAACAGCAAATTCTAGCGCAATATCAAAAACTAAATAATTAAATTATGAATCCAGTGTTAATTGGGCAATTAGTCTTAATGGTAGGAGTTTTTTACTTCTTGATTATCTTGCCAAAAAATAAAAAATTAAAATTAGAAAAAAACTTTCTAACCAATTTAAAAACAGGTGATAAAATTGTCACTATTGCCGGAATACACGGTAAAGTTTCTGAAATTGCTGAAACAACAATCGTAATAGAAACCATGTCTGGAAAATTAAAAATTGAAAAAAGTTCAATTTCTGCAGAAATGAGCTTAAAATTAAATGAGAAGAAATAAATTTTAATTTCAAAAAAAAATAATTCCAAATTCCAAACTAAAAAAGCAGTGGAATTTGGAATTTTTATTTAATACTAAATCCAATTTAAGGATTTGATATTTACAAGTTGAAATAATTTATTTCTTATTCTGAATTGCGTTTAATTCTGCAATTTTTATAATCACTTCAATAGCTTTTTGCATGCTTTCTACCGGAACATATTCGTATTTCCCGTGAAAGTTATGTCCGCCCGCAAAAATATTCGGACAAGGTAAACCCATAAAAGATAATCTTGAACCATCTGTTCCACCACGAATCGGTTTTATTAAGGGTTTGATGTTGAGTTCTTTCATGGCTTGTTCGGCTAATTTTACAATGTGCATTACCGGTTCCACCTTTTCACGCATGTTGTAATATTGGTCTTTAATTTCTAAAACCGCAATATCCTCACCAAATTGTTTTTTGTATTTTTTGTTAATTTTTGCTACAACTTCTTCTACGTATTCTTTACGTTTTTCGAACTTTTTACGATTATGATCTCTGATTATCAATTGTACTAACGTATCTTCAATACTACCTTGTATGTTTGTTACATGATAAAAACCTTCGTAGTTTTTAGTCGTTTCAGGTGTTTCTTCTTTAGGCAATTTATTTATAAACTTGTTTGCTAAAAGCATCGAGTTAATCATTTTTCCTTTGGCATAACCTGGATGTACACTTTTTCCTTTAAATCTGATTTTTACACCCGCAGCATTGAAATTTTCATATTCTAATTCTCCAATTTGACTGCCGTCCATCGTGTACGCCCAATCTGCTCCGAATTTTTCTACATCAAAATGATCAGCACCCCGACCAATTTCTTCATCAGGTGTAAAACATACTTTTAAAGTTCCGTGTTTAATTTGTGGATTTTGAACTAAGAATTCCATGGCAGTCATTATTTCTGTAATTCCTGCTTTGTCATCAGCTCCTAATAGGGTTGTTCCGTCTGTGGTGATTAATGTTTGACCTTTATACAATAATAAATCTTTAAAATAAGAAGGTGAAAGAACGATATTTTGTGCTTCATTTAAAACAATATCGCCACCATCGTAATTTTTTATGATTTGTGGTTTTACGTCTTTTCCTGTAAAATCTGGAGTCGTATCAAAGTGAGAAACAAAACCTATGGTTGGCACCTCATAATCTATATTACTTGGTAAAGTAGCCATTACATACGATTTGTCATCTATAGATACGTCTGATAAACCAATTTGCTTTAACTCTTCTGCTAATTTATTGGCTAAATCCCATTGTTTAGCAGTACTTGGTGTAGTAGTTGACTCTGGATCTGATTCCGTATCTACCGTTACATATCCAATAAAACGATCAATTATATGTTGCATTTTTTAGTATTTTAAGAGCTGCAAATATAGTAAAAAGTACGAAGTATGATTTACGAAGTACGAAGTAAGATTTACGAATTTTTAAAAAGAAAAATTATAAGTAATATTTCCAGTTTGTCTTTCTGCTGCGGTTTCGCTTGGTTGCCATTTCGTATTTAAAGCATATTTTATTGCCAGTTCAATTAAACAATTATCAGCGGTTGAATCCTTTGAATTTACAGCGGAAATAGTTTTTCCAGACTTGTCTACAGCTATTTCTAATACTACTTTCCCAACTGAATTACAATTGTTGTCAATTGAAGGTGTAAATTGCAAACGACGTCCTTTTAAATTAGTATTACTTTTGTTTTCTAGAGAATTTTGTGATAAACTAAAAATCGAACTTATTGTAAAAATAAATGCTAAAATATTTTTCATTTAGTAACTAAATTTAATATGAAAAGTTATATGTGATGGTGCCGACTTGTCTTTCAGCAGCAGTTTCACTAGCAGACCATTTAGTTTGTTTGGCATATTTTCTTGCCAAATTAATTAAGCAAGCGTCAGCTGTTGAACCTTTACTATTTACAGCAGAAATAACATTCCCAGAACGGTCAACTGTAACTTCAATGTTTACGCGTCCTGCTTGATTACAATCATTATCAATTTGTGGTTGGGATACGAAGCGTCTTCCAGCTAAACTGTAATTCCCTCTTCCTTTGCCATTTCCACCCCCAGAGCCTGAACCGCTTCCTGCTCCAGAACCCGTTCCGTTTCCAGATCCGTTTCCACCACCAGTTCCACTGCCAGAACCTCCACCGCCATAGTATCCATTTGAGTTGGTGTTTCCATTTGCTGAACCTTGATTTCCACTGGTAGAGCTATTGCCATCACCACCTTTATTTTTACCTTTTATGATGTTTGATAAAGCGCTATTGGTTTTTTTTACGGGTGTTTTAGGTGTTTCAACAGGTTTGGTTTCAGTTGGTTTTTTGTCTTTTGGTTTGGTTTTTACTTTAGGAGGAGTTGGAACATCTGCACCAACATTATCTTGAGTTAAAATTTCATTTGGCGTTGATTCCTCAGGTTGGGCAGCAACTTCTTTCATGTTCACTTCTAAGGTTTCATTTAAATAATCTTCACCTTTGCCTTGATCGGTATTGCCAAAATTTAATTCAACTCCGCCACCGCCACCGCCTTGTGCAATAAGCATTTCAGTTTTACCATAAGGTGGCCAGAAGCGTAAAAAAAATAATAAAAGTAAGATACTACTAAATGAATATATTGTGATAATAATTGATTTTCTCGAATCTGAAAAGTCTTGTTTTTTTAAATACTGAATTAGAAAATATAAAAGCACAGCCAATAGCGCCACTATAAATAGCAGCATGGAACCGTGATCATTAATGAATTTAAATATTTTTACAGATTTTTTCATCCTTTATATTTATATACTACTAACGAATAAAAGTAACAAAAATTGTTGAAACAAAAAAACTACGTCAAAAATTGTTCCAACGTAGTTTTTTTATAAATATATGATGTAATTATACCAATTGTTTTAATGCGATTTCATAAGCTCTTGCACTAATGTTTGTTTTGCTGGAATTGATATCAAATGTTTTTTTAATGGCTTTTCCTATGATTTCAGACGCGTCATTGAAAATAGCTTCATCTGTCATTTGAACTTTTTTCTCCATGAAATAGGCAAAAACTCTCGCCATTCCACAGTTTGAAATAAAATCAGGAATCAAACTAACTTTGTTATCTGTTTCTTCCATAATTGGTCCGTAGAAAATTTCCTTATCTGCAAAAGGAACATTCGCACCACAAGAAATCACTTCTAAACCTGCTGCAATCATATTTTCAACATGGTCTTTAGATACAATTCTCGAAGCGGCACATGGGGCGAAAATTTGCGCACCCATTTTCCAAATTTTATCGTTAATTTCAGAAAAAGGAATCATCTGATCAGAAACTAATTTGTTTCCATCTTTAGTTCTGAATAATTCTGTTATTTCTTCGAATGTGAATCCGTTTTCGTTAAGAACACCGCCATCTCTATCGATAATTCCGACTACTTTCGCACCCATTTTAGCTAAATAAAACGCTGCAGCGGAACCTACATTACCAAAACCTTGAATGATAGCTTTTTTTCCTACTACGTTTCCGCCATAAATTCCGTAGAAATGTTTCACAGCTTCTGCCACTCCGTAACCAGTAATCATATCGGCAACGGTATATTTTTTCGATAAATCTGGGGTAAATTCTCCATTTTCTATCACTTTAATTACACCTTGACGTAATTGACCAATTCGGTTAATTTTATCAGCTTCAGTTGGTTTGAAATGACCATTAAAAACTCCTTCTTGCGGATGCCAAACGCCACAATCTTCCGTCATTGGTATCACTTCATGAATTTCATCTACATTTAAATCTCCACCCGTTCCATAGTAATTTTTCAATAAGGGAGAAACGGCTTTATACCAACGCTCTAAAACTCCTTTTTTACGAGGATCGGCTGGGTCAAAATTTATTCCAGATTTAGCACCACCGATTGCCGGACCAGAAACTGAAAATTTCACTTCCATGGTTTTAGCTAAAGAAAGTACTTCGTTCTGATCTAAGCCTACTCTCATACGTGTGCCACCTCCAGCAGCTCCACCACGTAACGAGTTAATTACGGTCCAACCTTCTGCTTCTGTTTCTGGATCCTTCCAGTTAAAAACAATTTCAGGTTCTTTATTTTCGAATTTATGTAATAAATCTTTCATATAATTTGACATTAATTTTCAGTTGCAAATTTAGTTTTTTCATATCACGAAAAAAGAATTTTTACTTTTTTTTTGTTTATTTGATACCGATTGGTATCTTTGTGTATGCGATCATCCGAAGTAACAAAAGCCAAAGTCTTACAAGAAGCTACAACTCTTTTCAATACAAAAGGGTACAAAGCTACGTCGTTAAGTGATATTACAGAGGCAACAGGTTTGACTAAAGGCGCCATTTACAGGCATTTTGTGAATAAAGAGTGTTTGGAAATAGAAGCTTTTCAGAAAATGATGCAAGCTATTTTTATCACATTAAATGATAAAATAAAAGCAGAAAAAAATACTAGAGACAAGCTTTTTTGTGTGTTGAATTTATATCAAAGTTACATTACAAATCCGTTTGTTATTGGTGGTTGTCCTTTATTAAATGTCGCTGTAGAAGTGGATGATACAAATTTCGAATTGAAGCAAAAAGCCCAGCAAGCTTTGACTGTTTTTAGAAGTTCTATAGAACGTATTCTTATCAATGGAAAAACACACAAACAAGTGGGAGCTTTAGTGAATGAAAAATTAGTGGCAACCATATTGATTTCTACCCTTGAAGGAGGTGTAATGATGAGTAAATTAGAAGATTCAAATGCTGATATTAGTATTGTAGTAAATCATTTAAAAAATTGGATTGTTTCCGAGATTTTACTCTAAAAAAATTTAAATTAACTGATACCAATTGGTATCTTAAAATAAACAGAAAGATGAATTTGAAGAAAATAATGCAAAAATCGATAGGTTTTTATTTTAATTTATTGTCATTTGTACACCCAAAAAAGTTAAAAAAAGACGGTTTTTTGCTTTTTTGTAATCCGTTTGCACGAAAAGTTGCTCCACATCAATTGGCATTTTTACAAAAAGGAATGTCTGATGTTTTAGATTTGGAAGGGCATAAAATTCAAACTTATAAATGGGGTAGTGGCAGCCAACATGTTTTATTAATACATGGTTGGTCTAGTCATTCCTTTCGATGGAAAAAGTATGTTGAACATTTAGTACAAAACGATTTTACGGTATATGCTTTCGACGCTCCAGCACATGGTTTATCATCAGGAAAGTCGATTCATGTAGTTTTGTATACGAAAGTAATTCAAGCGTATTTACAATTTCACAGTCAAATTACTAGTATAATTGGTCATTCTATTGGGGGATTTGCTACGACGTATTTATTACACGAAAATAAATCTATTTCAATTAAGAAAGCCGTAATTATGGGGGCGCCTGGTGAAGCTTCCGATTTCTTTAGTTTTTATAAAGAAACGTTAGGATTAACAACAAAATCAATACAATTAATTATTGATGAATTTCAAACACAATTAGGGAAAACGCCAAGCTATTTTTCTAGTGCTACATTTGCTGAAAGTATTAGCATTCCTGCTTTAATTGTACATGATAAAAATGATTTAGCTACGAATTTTAACTATTCGATACGATTAAATAAACTTTGGGCGAACAGTCAATTACTTTTAACAGAAGGTTTGGGACACGATTTAAAAAGTAAGGATTTAATTAAAAAAGTTACAGAGTTTGTTAAGAACTAAATTCATAAATCTCTCCAGAACTATGATCGTTTTTGGCACCCGTTACACTTGCTAAAACATTAATTTCGTTTCGTAATTTTAAAACACCCAGAAGCGCAAAAATTAAGGCTTCTTTAAATTTTATGGTTTTTTCGTCTGGAATGATGATTTCAATTGTTGGTAAATGCGCTTTCATTCTGTCGATTAAAAAATCGTTATACACACCACCACCAGAAACTAATAATTTTCCTGATTTGGTTTTTAGAATTTGCCCAATTTGAAAGGCTATATGTTCTGTAAACGTTCGCATTTTGTCTTCTGTAGCAATCGCATAACTTTCTAAAATGGGCAAAATGGTTTCTTTTACAAATTCGAATCCTAAAGATTTCGGAAAAGATTTAGTATAAAATTCTAGTTGATTTAATTGTTCAAATAATTCAGAATTCAAATTTCCAGAAGCTGAAATTTCACCTTTATCGTCATATTCTAATCCGAAAGTATTCGCATAAAAATTTAAAAC
>CAZULO010000092.1:0-11858 GCA_964621245.1 uncultured Flavobacterium sp. | reverse complement strand
TATTTAATTCGCACACAAACATCATCAATTAATATGCCAAGTTTTAATAAAGTATTTTTAAGAATCTTTATATTAACTATGGGAAACTCTGCGACATAAATTTATCGCTTTTTCTGAAAAAAACTTGTCATTAAAGCTGCACACTCTTTTTCTAAAACTCCAGAAACGACTTCTGTTTTGGGATGAAGATGTGTGCCTAAAGTTTTATATCCGCGTTTTTCATCAGAAGCACCAAAAACAATTTTAGAAATCTGACTCCAATACAAAGCGCCTGCACACATTTGACAAGGTTCTAAAGTCACATATAACGTACACCCTTTTAAATATTTTCCCCCTAAAAAATTAGCGGCGCTGGTTATGGCTTGCATTTCGGCATGTGCGGTTACATCATGTAGCAACTCGGTCAAATTATGTGTTCTGGCAATCACCATGTTATTTACCACAACAACAGCTCCCACAGGAATCTCATCTTTTTCAAAAGCCATTTCAGCTTCCTGAAGTGCTTTTTTCATGAAATATTCGTCGGTAAAAATATTTTCCAAAATGATAAAGTCTTATTTTTTTTAAACGCCTTGAATTTTCGAATGTTCGAATCAATCAAAAATACAATTTTGTTTTAAACTGTGACGTATTTCTGTAGATATAAAACTTTTAACTAATCCCTAATCACTATTCACTCTGAATTTGTATTTTTGCTTCAACAATGGAACAATTACTTGCACATATTACGACACCAACTGATTTAAGAAAACTTTCTGAAAATCAGTTGCCTCAAGTCGCCAAAGAGCTTCGAGAATTTATTATTGATATCGTTTCTCAAAAAGAAGGCCATTTAGGCGCAAGTTTGGGTGTTATCGAATTAACAGTTGCCTTGCATTATGTTTTTGACACACCAAATGATTTATTGGTTTGGGATGTCGGGCATCAAGCGTACGGACATAAAATTTTAACCGAAAGACGTGAAATTTTTCATAAATACCGAGAAATCGATGGGATTTCAGGATTTCCAAAACGCTCGGAAAGTGTGTATGATACTTTTGGTGTAGGACATTCCTCTACATCCATTTCAGCCGCTTTAGGCATGGCGATTGCTTCCAAAATTAATGGTGATTTAGAAAAACAACATATTGCTATCATTGGCGATGCTTCTATTGCAAGCGGAATGGCGTTTGAAGGATTAAATCACGCTGGAGTTACCGATGCGAATCTATTAGTTATTTTAAATGACAATGCCATGGGAATCGACCCAAGTGTGGGCGCTTTGAAAAACTATTTAACAGCGGTTAAAGAAGGTAAAAACCCGAAAGAAAACAACATCATCAAATCGTTGAACTTTGATTATTCTGGCCCAATTGACGGACATGATTTACCCAAATTACTTTCCGAATTACAACGTTTACAGAAGATTAAAGGTCCGAAATTTTTACATATCATCACTACAAAAGGGAAAGGTTTGTCGTATGCAGAAAAAAATCAGTTGCAATTTCACGCACCAGGAAAATTCGATAAGTTAACAGGAAAAATTCTCAAACCAGAAAATGAAAATTTAGCACCTAAATTCCAAGATGTTTTCGGACATACTTTGGTAGAATTGGCCAAAGAAAATAAAAAAATTGTCGGCATCACACCAGCTATGCCTTCGGGTAGTTCCTTAAAATACATGATGGAAGCTTTTCCTGATCGCGCATTTGATGTGGGAATTGCCGAGCAACACTCCGTAACCTTAGCCGCTGGAATGGCTACTCAAGGTTTAGTAGTTTTTTGCAACATTTATTCCACCTTTTTACAACGCGCTTATGACCAAGTGATACATGATGTGGCGATTCAAAATTTACCAGTTATTTTTTGTTTAGACCGAGCTGGATTTGTAGGAGAAGATGGCGCTACACATCACGGTTTGTTTGACATTGCGTATATGAATTGTATTCCGAATATGTTGATTTACGCACCTTTAAACGAGATTGATTTACGCAATATTTTATACACTTCCTCGTTAGGATTAAACCATCCTATTGCGATAAGATACCCAAGAGGAAAAGGTGAAATTGTAGCTTGGAAACAACCTTTCGAGAAAATTGAAATTGGAAAAATTCAAACCTTACAAAAAGGAAATAAGATTGCTATTTTATCCACTGGAACTATTGGAACAAGTGTATCTAAGGCCATAATAAACACTGGAAATCCTGAAGATTTTTCTCATTTTCATGTGGGTTGGATTAAACCTTTAGATATCCATAAATTAGAAGAAATTTTCGCAAATCATGCTACAATTATAACCATTGAAGAAGGAACACTGAACGGTGGATTAGGAAGTGTTATTTCTACTTTCGCCTCAGAAAATAATCTCAAAAACAAAATTATAAACCGCGGAGTTACCGATGAATTTATCGAACATGGCACCGTAAAACAACTTTTTGAAATTACGCAATTAGACCTACTAAGTTTAACCCAATTATTTATTAAGACAAATGATGCTTAAAAGAATTTTATTTTTTGGAATAGTACTTTTTTCAACAAACGCTATTTCACAAATTATTAGAACGGAACAACCTGACTCGATTTCAAATTGGAAAAAAATTAATAAAGTCGGATTAGATTTTACACAAATCACATTTATTAACTGGTCTGCGGGTGGAAATAATTCTATTTCTGGAATTGCCAAGGGAAATTTTATCCGAAATTACAGTCGAGACAATATGAAATGGAGTAATGAATTAATTGTACGATACGGAATCAATAAACAAGAAAGTCAAGATGTTCGAAAAACAGATGATCAAATAAATTTAAATTCCACCATCGGATATAGAAAAGACACTGTTTGTAATTGGTATTATGGAGGAAAATTCAATTTTTTAACCCAATTTGCCAATGGATATAACTATCCAAATGTAGACCGAGCGATATCTAAACCCTTTGCTCCTGCTTACATCTTTTTAGGAATTGGTGCCGAATATTCTAGAAAAGATTTAGGATTAAACCTGTACTTATCACCCTTAACCAACAAAACAACTTTAGTTTTAGACAGAAGATTATCTAATGAAGGAGCTTTTGGAGTAGACAAAGCTATTTATGATGAAACCGGTACGATTTTAATTAAAAACGGAAAACGACAAAGAACAGAATTAGGGGCTTTGGTGACTGGTCAATATAAAACAAAAATTATGTCAAATATTTTGTTAGATACGCGAGCCACATTATATACAGATTACTTGCGTGACTTTGGAAATATTGATGTAACCTGGCAAATGAATTTAGAAATGACCGTAAATAAATATGTAAAAGCCAATTTAGGTACCAACTTAATTTATGATAACGACATTAAAAACAAAAGAGAAGAAAATGGCGTTCAAATCACAGAAGGATCTCGAATTCAGTGGAAACAAATTTTAGGCGTAGGTTTAGAATATACGTTTTAAATTAAAAACCACGAAGTTCAAAACAATGAATTTCGTGGTTTTTTGCTAAAATGTCAATCGTACTACATAACCTTCATACGTCCGAACATTAAAAACAGTTCCGTCTTCAAAAATTAAATATTGTCCTTTAATTCCGACTACTTTACCAGAAAAATTTGGTGTTTTTTCTAAATTCAAACTAGATACTTTAGTAGGATATTGATTTACAGGAAAAGCTAAATCATATAAGGTATCGTCTTCAATAAAATATGGTTTAGTTTCTTCGGGCAACCATTGTTTCAAATTGCTTTTTTCTTCAGCTAAACTCACAACTGGCACTTCATTTTTTAGCATTTTTTGCCAATTGGTTTTATCGGCGAAATGATTTTTTAGTGCTACTTCGGCCACGCCAGCTAAATATCGGTTTGGAGTTTCTAAAACCGGTAAAGCTTGCACCGCCCCTTGATCAATCCAACGGGTTGGCACTTGTGTGTTACGAGTTACACCTACTTTAACTTCACTTGACAAAGCTAAATACACGATATGCGGTTGTAATTGTACACGTTTTTCGTAGGCTAAATCTCTATCTTCTATATCTAAATGCGCGGTGCTTAATTCGGGTCTCATAATCCAATCTGCAGCAGCTGGAATCGTAGAAAAACAATCGTAGCAAAAACCTTGGCGCCAAATTTTTTTAGCTTTTTTACAATTTAAACATTGATATCCCTGGTGTGTAATTTCTATATCTTTATTAATCAACTGATTCACATTAATAAAATTCGAATCGAAAATTAAATAATACTGAATTGGATTACCCATTTCGGTTTCCATTTTTGTTAATGTCCCTTCAAAAGTTGTCATAAAAATTGTAATTGATATAAAAATTATTATTTTTGGTAAAGTTATAAAAATACAACTATTCCAATGCCATTACCAATAATAAATTCTATCGCTTCCTGGATTTTAAAAAAACGTATTCATCAAATCGAATTGTTTATGAAATATCCTATGGAGGTACAAGAGGAGATATTATTCGGACTTCTAAGAGCAGCAGAAAATACCGTTTTAGGAAAAAAATACGACTATAATAGCATTAGAAACTACGAAACTTTTAATGAAAGAATTCCAGTTTCAACCTATGAAGAATTAGAACCTTATATAGAACAAACTCGGCAAGGTGCTCAAAATATTTTTTGGAATTCTAACATAAAATATTTTGCAAAATCTAGCGGAACTACTAATGCCAAAAGCAAATTTATTCCTGTAAGTGCTGAAGCTTTAGATAACAATCATTATAAGGCTAGTAAAGATTTGTTGTGTATGTATTTGAATAATAACGAAAATTCACAACTTTTCACAGGTAAAAGTTTACGATTAGGTGGCAGCAAACAATTATACGAAAACAACAATACATTTTTCGGAGATTTATCTGCTATTTTAATTGACAACATGCCTATGTGGGCTGAATTTAGTTCCACACCCAGCAACAAGACTTCCTTAATGAGTGATTGGGAAACTAAATTACCTGCTATAATAAAAGAAAGTAGCTTAGAAAATGTGACCAGTTTGGCTGGTGTACCGAGTTGGATGATGGTTTTATTAAACAAAACGTTAGAGGAAAATAAAAAAACAAATATTTTAGAAATTTGGCCCAATTTGGAAGTGTATTTTCATGGAGGTGTAAGTTTTCATCCGTATCAAGAACCTTACAAAAAATTACTACCAAAAAGCAACTTTAAATATTACGAAATTTACAATGCTTCGGAAGGATTTTTCGCATTGCAAGACCGTAATGATTCGGACGAATTATTATTAATGTTAGATTATGGTATTTTTTACGAATTTATTCCAATGGATACTTTCGGAAAAGAAAACCAAAAAGTTATTCCATTAAATGAGGTAGAAATTGGTAAAAATTATGCCCTAGTAATTACAACTAACTCGGGCTTATGGCGCTATTTAATTGGTGATACTATTCGTTTTACCTCATTAAATCCATTCAGAATAAAAGTAACCGGAAGAACCAAACATCATATCAATGTTTTTGGAGAAGAATTAATGGTGGAAAATACAGATTCTGCTTTAGCCAAAACTTGCGCTTCGTTACGTTGCGAAATAGTAGATTATACCGTAGCTCCGATTTTCATGGAAGGCAAGGAAAAAGGTGCACATGAATGGATTGTAGAATTCAAAACGCCACCTGAGAACAAGGAACAGTTCTCTATATTATTAGATAAAAATTTACAACAAGTCAATTCCGACTATGAAGCCAAACGTTTTAATAATATGACTTTAAATCCGTTGGTATTACATGTAGCAAAAGAAAATTTATTTTATAATTGGTTAAAGAAAAACGATAAATTGGGTGGACAACATAAAATACCAAGACTTTCCAATTCACGAAATTATTTAGAAGAACTACTTCAAGCATAGCAAAACAAGAAAAAATACAGGAAATTAGGGAAATGCATTTCATCGAATTTAGTCGTTACTTAACGATTTTAATTTTTTTGCACTTTTCAAAGGGTCATCTTTGCATAAAATTCAGAAAACAAAGGATTTATAAAAAATAATGTATAATTTTGCACCCCTAAAATAAAACCCCTAAACACCCATGAGAAGTAAATTTTTAATACTTACATTAACTTTATTTTCATTTTACCAAACACTTGCTCAAGAACCCATTAGAAATGCAAAATTAGACTCTATTACAGATGTTATTAATAAGAATGCTAAAGGTTTACGCTTTATTTTAAATGAAGTTAGTGTAAATTCTGAACTTTCAGAAATTGGGACTTCCTTTTTCAAAAATAAATTCATCATTTTGTCTAACAAAAAAAGAAGACATTATGAAACTACGATTAATGAAGAGACTAAAACTCCAAACAATAATTTATATTGTGTAAATGTGGACAGTACAGGAAATTTGACTTTCCCTTTACTTTTTGCTTCGGCTATTGATTCTAAAGATAACGAAGGAACAATTGCCTTTACACCTGATGAAAACAAAGTCTTTTTTACACAAAACTCAAAAGAAAATCCAAACGCATACAAATTATATACTGCCGATTTAGACATCAAATCAGATAAATATTGGACCAACATAACCGAATTAAAGCTAATAGACGATCAATATTCAGTAGAAACACCTTTTGTATCAAATGATGGAAAAAAATTATACTTTTCTTCTAATATTCCGGGAGGTGAAGGCGGATTTGATTTGTACGAAGTTGCCATTTTAGAAAATGGTAGTTTAGGAGTTCCAATGAATTTAGGTTCAAAAATCAACACAAAAGAAGACGAAAAGTTTCCATTCGTATCGACTGATAATAATTATTTATTTTTTTCTTCAAAAGGCCATACTAACATGGGTGGTTATGATGTATTTCGCTCTTCTATCACGCCAGACGGATACCAATCAGCCTTCAATTTAGGTGGTACTTTAAATTCTAGAAAAGATGATTTAGCTTTCATCATGGTCACTGATACAAAAGGATATGTTTCATCAGACAAAACCGCTACTGATGGGAATTATGACATTTACAGATACAATTTAAAAATGGCACCCAATACCGTTTCAAAATTAGCTATTAAAGAGAAAGTTAGTGGAATTACTCTACCAAATGCTAAGATTGTAGTTAAGAATGAATTCGGGAGAATTTTAGCAGATGGTAAAACAGACGACAAAGGCAATATCTCAATTATTTACAATCCACTTACGATTTATAATGTAACCGTAGAAAAAGACGGCTATGAACCTGTGACCAAACAGCTAACTTCTGGAGATTTTTACACTGATACTTCAATTGATTTAAATCAGGCTAAACCTGTGGTTACAGAATCTGAAATTGTAATTGAAAACATCTATTTTGACTTTAATAAAGCATCCATCAAATCGGAATCTACATTATCTTTAAACAAAATTATAGCTGTATTGAATGAGAACAAAGACATGGCTATTTCTATATTTTCGCATACCGATGCCAAAGGATCTGATGAGTACAACAAAATATTATCTGAAAAACGTGCCAAAGCTACATTTGACTATTTAGTTTCTAAAGGAATTAGCAAAAACCGATTGAAATATAGAGGAATGGGAGAAATGGAATTGAAAGTAAAATGTACCGTTTGTACTCCTGAAGAAGATCAATTAAACAGAAGAACTGAGTTTAAAATCAATAAATAAAACCATAAAACGAAATTAAAAAAGGCAATCATAATTTATATGACTGCCTTTTTTTTATACTAATTCTTAAAAACAAAACAACTTCTAAGAAGCTACTTGTAATTTTTGAAGTAAGTTTTTATTTAAAGTTTGTTCTGCAAATTCGCGAGTTACGTTTAAATCTTTCTCATCCGAACTTGGTAATTCAAACATGGCGTCTGTTAAAATAGCTTCACATAACGAGCGTAATCCACGAGCGCCTAATTTATATTCTAAAGCTTTTTCTACAATAAAATCTAAAGCAGCATCTTCAATTGTAAAATTCACTTCATCCATTTCGAACAACTTCTGATATTGCTTAATTAAAGCATTCTTAGGTTCCGTTAAAATAGCACGTAACGTTTTTGCATCTAATGGATCCATGTGAGATAAAACCGGCATACGACCGATAATTTCTGGAATCAGACCAAACTCTTTTACATCACGAGGAATAATATATTGCAATAAATTATTTTCATCTACTTTATCTAAATCTTTAGACGCACTAAACCCCATAGCTTGACGGTTTAACCTTTTTGAAATGATACGTTCTATACCATCAAAAGCACCGCCTGCAATAAATAAAATATTTTGGGTATTGACTTCCACAAATTTTTGATCTGGATGTTTTCTACCTCCTTTTGGTGGCACATTTACTACCGAACCTTCTAATAATTTTAGCAAAGCTTGTTGCACCCCTTCACCTGATACATCTCTTGTGATAGATGGATTATCACTTTTACGAGCAATTTTATCAATTTCATCAATAAAAACAATACCTCTTTCCGCTTTAGCTACATCATAATCGGCAGCTTGTAGCAAACGAGTTAAAATACTTTCCACATCTTCTCCTACATAGCCCGCTTCTGTTAAAATAGTCGCATCAACGATTGCTAAAGGCACATTTAACATTTTTGCAATTGTTTTAGCTACTAAGGTTTTCCCGGTACCGGTTTGACCTACCACTAAAATATTACTTTTTTCTATTTCAACATCATCATCAGAAACTTGCTGCATTAAACGTTTGTAGTGATTATAAACCGCTACACTTAGTACTTTTTTGGTTTGTTCTTGACCAATCACATACTCGTTTAAAAAGGCATTTATTTCTTTAGGCTTACGCAATACTAAATCTCCAAAAGCTTCGGCATCTAAAGTTCCTTTTAACTCTTCTATAACGATTCCGTGTGCTTGTTCGATACATTTATCGCAAATATGCGAATCAATTCCTGCAATTAATAAATTAGTTTCTGGCTTTTTTCTTCCACAAAACGAACATTCTAATACTTCTTTTGCCATTTTTTTTTAGTTCACAGTCGCAGTTTTCTGTCGCAGATACAAAACTGTAAACTGAGACTGAAAACTGTAAACTGAATTTATCTTCTTAATACTTCGTCAATCATTCCGTATTCTTTCGCTTCATCTGCAATCATCCAATAATCGCGTTCACTGTCTTTGAATACTTTTTCAATAGGTTGTTTCGAATGTGAAGAGATGATTTGATATAATTCATCTTTTAACTTCAACATTTCTCTTAAATTAATTTCCATATCAGTAGCAACACCAGATGCTCCTCCAGAAGGTTGGTGAATCATCACTCTTGAATGTGGTAAAGCCGAACGTTTGCCTTCAGCTCCAGCGCATAATAATACGGCTCCCATTGAAGCTGCCATTCCTGTACAAATAGTTGCTACATCAGGTTTTATATATTGCATCGTGTCATAAATTCCTAAACCAGCATATACGCTTCCACCTGGAGAATTGATGTAAATTTGAATATCTTTAGCCGCGTCAACGCTTTCTAAAAACAACAATTGAGCTTGAATAATATTTGCCATATAATCATCTACACCCGTTCCCATAAAGATAATTCTATCCATCATTAATCGAGAAAACACATCCAATTGAGAAATATTTAGTTGGCGTTCTTCAATAATATATGGCGTTAAACTTCCTACTAATTTATCGTAATACAAACTATTTACACCGTGTTTTTTTGTCGCAAATTTTTTAAATTCTTTTCCGTAGTTCATCTTAAATTTTATTTGAAAGTTTATTTCTAAATATAAAAAACGTCAAACCGAAATGGTTTGACGTTCAAATATACTAATTTTTATCAATATTACATTTCGCCATACATAGCTTTAACAAAATCTTGATAGTTTACTTCTTTCTCAACCGCTTTAATGTTTGTTTTGTATAAGTCAATCATTTTTAAGCTTAACACCTGATCAGAAATACGTTTAATTTCATCTTGGTTTGACATTACTCTAGAAACAATTCCATCCACTTCTGCATCTGTAGCATTAGCTTGACCGAATTGTGCCATTTGTTGTCTGATTAAGGCTGAAGTAAATTCTTTTAACTCTTCAAAACGAACTTGTAAGTTATTTTGAATAAAGATTTTTGATTCGATTAATTGGTAACGTAATCCTTTTTCTGATTTAACGAATTCAGCTTCTGCTTGTTCTGCAGTTAAAGGCGTTTCTCCAATGGTTTGAATCCATTTTTTTAAGAAAGTTTCTGGTAAATCAAATTGGGTAGTTTCTAATAATGCTTCGGTTACATCATTTAAAAACTTTTGATCTGCTTGTTGTACGAATTGTTGTTCCGCATCTTCTTTGATTCTTTCTTTTAAGCCTTCTACAGTAGTTACTTCCCCGTTTGGAAATAATTTAGTGAATAACTCTTCATTTAAATCCGCTTTTTCTACCGATTGAATGGCGTCGATTGTAAAAGAAACTTCAATATCTAAACCGTGCACCTCATCGTGAGACACTTTTAAATAATCCATTAATTGGTGATCATCGTTAAATAAGCCTTTCGTTTGTAACGTAAGAACATCTCCAACTTTTTTACCGATAAATTGCTTACCTGTAGTAGCATCTGCAAAAATATCTAAACTGATTAAAGCTTGATTTTCAATTCCTTTTTCTTCATTTGAGAAAGTACCGTTAATTTCAAAACCTTCTTTTACTTCCGTTTCAGTAATAATTTTACCGTATTGTTTTTGAATTCTTTCTACTTGCTCATTTAATAAAGAATCATCAGCGATAATTTTATAATGAGTTACTCCAGAAGCTCTAGCTAAATCTACAGTAAAATCTGGCGCAATACCTAATTCGTATTCAAATGTTAATTCGTCTGCTGTCCAATCGAAATTTTCGTTGATTCTTGGTAACGCATTACCTAATAAATCTAATTTTTCTTTTGCGATATAATCCTTCAACCCTTTGTTCACCAAAGCAGTAACTTCTTCAATTATTGCTGGTTTTTCAAATTGTTTTTTAATAACATCCATTGGCGTTTTACCTTTTCTGAAACCTGGTAAAGTAGCTGTTTTTCTTTTTACTTCTAAAAAGTTTTGAATTTTTTCCGTGTATTCATATTTACCAATTGTAATTTTTACAACGGCATTTAACGCATCAATGTGTTCTTTTCTAATATTCATCTTGTTGATTTTGAAGTATAAAATATGGGTTGCAAAATTAGATAATTTTTACAACCCAAACAAGTTTTTAATTTATTGAATTTTTGAAATTGATTTTTATTTATCGTTAATAAAAATTTTATTCAAAACGAACTGGCTCACTGCTAATAAAACACTAAAAATAAGAGCGGTTAAAAAATCCGGCACGGCAATCCCATCAATAAAATAGTCTGCAATTTTTACAATTAGAGCGTTAATCACCAATAAAAACAAACCTAAAGACATTATGGTTACCGGAATCGTAAAAAAAACTAAGATGGGTTTCACAAATGTATTCAGAAATGACAAAGCAAGTGCCATTAAGATAGCAGCTGTATAATCTGTAATTTGAATTTTTAAAAAATGAGAAAGCACAACAATTAGAATTGTGGAGATCAATAATTTAATTAAATAATTTTTCATTATGGCATATTTGATTTAAAATGTAAATATAAAAAAATAGGCACCAAAAATGATGCCTATTTATAAATTATTACACTAAATATTAGTTTGTAGGAACAATATTAATTCCTGGGAAATACGTTGGGTTGTGTAATGGTAAATTTGCTTTAAAATCTCTGTTGATTACTTTGATAATTTCATTTGCAATTACTGAATATCCACGAGCATTTGGATGGACTCCATCTAAAGAGAACAATACTTGACCTTCAGTAGCAGAACCACTAAAATAATTAGCTGTATAAATTGATCCCGTTTCAACTTTTAAACCTGTTACTAATTTAGCTAAGATAGCATTCATATCAGCTATAGCAACAACTTTTTTTCCAGC
>CAZULO010000091.1:0-11959 GCA_964621245.1 uncultured Flavobacterium sp. | reverse complement strand
GAAATTTTAATGGAACATCACTTTTTAATGGTTCGTCCAAAGCGAAAATGAGTGAGTAATCTTTATTCCCTGTATCGAAATTCAAAGGCTTAAAACTCTTTTCGTATTCGCCTCCATTTGATTGTCGCCAGTTATCAATATGAACTGAAGGGATAATTGCAATACTGTTATCATCTTTCATCTCAATTGATGTCATTGCACTGATACTTTTTTCGACTCCATTAGTGTATACTGCTACACTTGTGGTAAAACCAATTGGAAGTTTAAAATTCTCTGAAGTATTACTTTCTCCTGGTTTTATGATTGCCTTTACTACATGTTGAATTTGTCGCATATTTCTTTAAGATTTAAAAAGTCTTAGCTATTAAACTTCGGCTTTATTTGTTCTCTTACTTTTTAGCCTCAGTTACTCTAAATTCCAATCTTAGAAACATTGATAGTCCTTCTTTTATAGGTACATTTACCCCTTTAGGAAATTCCAATTCTAACTTGAACTCTTCTTTAGCTCTCAAAAGAGGAGTAGTAGCAATAGGTCGGTAGTCATCGAATTTAAAATTCTGAATATCGGTTAAAGGCAAATCAATAAGCATGTCATTGGTTTGAATAAGTCTTAAGTCGGCATTTTGCAATTCAGCTGGTAATACATCTCTACTTTGCCAGTCTGCACTTTCCATTTTTGTCCCTCTAGTTGTAAATTGAATACGGATAGCGTCAATTACAACATCACGTCCTGAGTTTAATTGATTTCCATCAAAATTGGTAATTCCAACAATTTTTTTAGTGTTTGCATCTACAAGTTGGTTAATACCACTCATACCATCAACCTTTACATTCAAATAAAAAGTTTTGTCAACCAATTTTGTTGCTTGCGGTCTTACAGTATGATTCGTTTGACGTTGCCTTGCTCCCAAAACTTTAATTGCTCTTTGCAATTGTGAATTTCTATTTTCCATTTTTTCTTTATGAATTAAATTTATTTTTAGTTTATCCGGTTACAGAATATAGTTCCCGTTTTCATCTATATAAGCCCCTAAGCCATCATCTTCGTAAGCTCCTAGACCTTCATCCTCATAACCATTTAAACCATCTTCAGTATAGTTACCATTTATATCAGTGTAACCTCCTAAACCGTTTTCTTGATAGTTTCCAGCTTGATCGATATATCCATTTAAGCCTTCTTCTTCATAAGCACCTAGACCATCACTTTGGTAGGCATTTAGTCCATTTTCTACATAATTACCATTGATATCAATATAGCCCCCAAGACCGTCTTCGTGATAATTTCCATATGCATCGATATAACCTTGCAATCCATTTAATGCACCGGACAAACCAGCAGATTTTTGCATAAATCTTCCTATTGTTGTTTCAGGATTTAGCTTAGAGGCAATTTTCTCCGACGAAAAAATATTCTTTACTAATTCCAAACCATGAGCAATGGAAACACCGATTGCCGAACCTCTTAAAAGCGAACTTTTGGTATCGCTTCCATTTACTTTTACCGCTAAAAATCCAGCACCAATGGCAACCGCTCCATTAACAACACTTTTCACCGTGTTAGAAGATGTCTCGGTCATAGTGCCTGTAAGACCTCTTGAGAGAGCACCTACAACAACGGCAGAACTGATTGTTATTAATTCTTGTTTCATTTCTATGTTTATTAATTATTTTTTGAACTTGTTGCTAAAAGAATTGCACCTACTGCGCCAACACCTATGACAATTGGAATGGTATAGTTAGGTTTATCGCTTGTAGTTACTCCGTTTTCAATTTGCGTAGTTTCCCTTTGTGCTTGAGCTTCTTCTTTTAAATTTTGCACAGGAATATCCTTGATTTTGGAAATAGTTTCAAGCTGCGCATCATTTGGAACTGCCTCACCAGTCTCTGTTGTGCTGGTAGTTAAGGATTCCGCCGAAACTCCTTTTACATCTGCAATAGTTTCCAATTGTGCAGGTGTAGGAGTCGCATTTGGCATTACTTCAACTGGTTCAGAAGTTTCAACTTGTTGTGGTTCGTTGTAAACAGGCTGTGATTGATTACCTGCAAAAGCATTTTTTATAGTTGGTTTCACAACATTGTTTATCGCAAATTTGCCTACTTTGCTTTTGCCTAATTTTGTAGCTAATTTTATTGCTTTACCGCTTTTAACCTTGGTAAGTATTTTACCTACTTTGCTGTCAAGCAATTTGCTTGCTATACCTCCTCCAGGAATAATACTCATAGCCATAGAGGCAATTGGAACTAACTTTTTACCAACTTTCACAGCATTCTTAATCGATACGTTTTTCAATCGCACGTTCTTTTTAAGCATTTTACCGATTTTAAGTCCTCGATTCAATCCAGCATTTAATCCTGTTTGTTCTTCTAATATTATCATAATCAAATTATTTAAAATGGAAATCTTCTACGGGATTGAATCGGTTTTTTTGCTGTACCATTAAGTCCTCTTTTACTGCCATAAACACTATTGATTTTGACATAGATATTATAAACACCTCCTTCACTTGTCGACTTATGAGCAATTGCATCATTACCTAATGATTTTAACATATTCTTTGCTTGTTCAGCACTTCTCGCAAAATCATACAATTCATACACCTTTTTGCAAGGCTTCTTGGTTACATACCAACCTTTCTTTCTAGGAGCAGGACAATTCAATCCTATGTGTGGTAATTTCTGATCCATAAAAACATCTTTTTTATCCGTATAATTTGGTTCTTTGTTGCTCTGTATTGTTCCGTCAATAATTGCATGACCTTTGTCCAACTTTCCGCTCACCTGATTAAAAGGTACAACCACATAAACATGTGTGTACTGTTTTGGATTGAATTTAGGTTGTTTGATTTGACTGATGTAATGCTTGATTCCTAAATTCATTAAAACAGAACTTGCGAAAATCGAATAGCTTTTACAATCAATTCCATCTCTTCGGTTGAACCAACTATTGGCAGGACTTCTTAAATTCTGTGTTACCCCATCAGCTTGATACTGGATATCGTAATACAAGAAATAATGAATCTTATCGCAGGTCTCCTGAATCGTTTTTCCTTTTAGGATTTGTGATAATTTAGCAACCTGCTTGTAGAAAGTTTCTACCCACACTTTCATCATCGAAACCGAATAAAACGTATCTCCTTTTTTGAGTTTTACCTTTTGTCCTTTAGGCTTTTCGATTAGATGATTAAACTCATCTCCGTTTTTTATGCTTCGCTTTAGAATTAAGTTGATTTCATATTTGGTCATCTTCATTTACTAACTTTCTGAAGCAAATGTTTGAAATAAAAAAACCTTACCTTGAAGTATGGCGAGGTATGGTGAAGTATTCTAAAGATTTTTCAGGTATTCAAAGGTATTGTCAGTTAAAATTGCAATTCTATTGCAATGTTATAGTAACCCAATTGCTTTTAAACAAGTGAAAAAATTAGAAATGGAATGAATAATTTGAATGAAATTATTATATTTGTCTCAGGTTTTTTTGGTATGCCTGCTCGTTCGTGCAAAGATTTTATCAACCAATAACTAGATAATATAAACCTTCAAGGCTTATTATCCGACAATAGTATACGAACGCAAACCTCAGGATAATAATCTTTGAAATAAAAGGATTATATTATGAACACAATTGATTACTTCAAACTTCAAGCAAAAAATCTACACAAAGATTTTAAAACAAAAAGTCCTGTTTTGGACAAAACCACTACTGCTTTTCTATACGAATACAAGCCAAAGTATTTTGATATAGAAATGATTATTGCAGACTTTGGCATTGACGAAAACAATTTCAGTCTTATGAATGCTCAACATATCATTGCAAAAATTGCAAACTTTGATAAATGGACATCGTTATTAAAAGCATCGCCATCAGAATTAGAGCTTGCGCAATTATTGTATGATTATCAAAATAAAATTGACCTCATTGGATGGCAATTTTACATTGCCGATGCGCAGTCTATGAGTGAAGATGAACTAGATGCAGAAATTCTAGTGGAAATATTTAAACAGATGGTAATCAAAGAAAACATTTTCGATTATCAAGAAATAGAAAGCTATTTATTGAAGCATGCCTATTAAAGATTAATCATCAAGATAATATCCTTTTGGAAGTCCGTATGTTTCCACAAACTCCATGAACTCCAAATGGGGAATTATTTTTGTGTCTTTAGAAATGTTCTTTTCTTTCAAGATTTCATTTATTTGGTTCCTAATTTTGGCTTCACTGAACTGATTGCAATACATTGTAATCAGTTCAGCTTTAGTTACCGAATGCGGAAGCGGTTTTTTATTTTTTTTACTCATTTGTTGCCTTGATTCTGTTAAGTATTCTTTCTCAAATCATTTATTCGGAATAAGATTCTAAAAACCTTATCTTCCAAATACTTCAGGATTCGATTTTTACCTTTGAAGATAAAATCTAAAAATTGCAATGGAGAGGTTATGATGATTGCAAAACATATTACTATTGCCAATAAATTAAGGCAAACTATTTTTAAAAGGTTTTTTACTTTCATAATTTTTGGTTTAAATATTGACAAGTCTTTCGTGAATTTTGTCAGATATAGTCTGCATTACAATTCCTTGCTCTTGGGTTCGCTCTTTTCTTTCCCATTGGCAACAGTAAAGCAGAATTACCGATTGTGTTGGAGTTAAGCTAATATTTGAATCCACTTTTTTGGTTTCAATTTTTGTTCTAAAAATGTAGAACATACTTTGCAGGGTATCAATTACAATTATATCATTGCAATACTTTTCATAATCCTTACAATGATGAATATTATCAACCTTGTTTCGGATAAATTTTAGCAATTCAGATTGTATTATCTCAATGTCTATTTTCTTGATTTTCTTTAAGATTATTTTCATATTGGTTTTTCTGGTTAGCGTTTGTCTGCTGTATTTCTATCGAAAGCAATGAGGTTCAGCATTCCTCTTAATCTTGACCTAATTCGGTTACCATAGGCTGTTTCAATTTCTGAAGCAGAAAGATTTGTTGTTAAATGAGTTTGCACTTTTCTTGCAATGAAAAGATCATATCTCGAAAGAATGATTTCAGCCATTACATTACATTCATTACCATAGTATTTCAAATTTTGTTCAACACCCAAATCGTCAAAGCAATAATTTTTATACTCGGTTTGGGAATAACTTCCACGACTGTATCGGTGTATTATTTCATAGCCTTCTTTGATGAATTCAAAACTTATGTCTCTGCAAGTTTTCAAATAAAATCTGTTGTTTTGTTTGGCAACATATTTCATCAAAGTCATCAAAGTTGTCTTACCACAACCTACAGGCCCTGATAATAAAATTCCTTTTGTTAAATCGATACCAAACTCATTTGTTTTCGTTTCGTCCTTCAGAAAATAGGCTATAAGCTTAGTGATGTTAAGGATTTCCTTCTGATCAAAATGAAACTTTTCTCCATAGTCTTGTTTACCTCTCTGTTCCAACCAAGCTAGAATTTCCGGGTAGTTGTATTGTAAATTCATAATCGATTTTCTTACAATGGTTCTGCATAGTCTTTATCTTCTTGGATGTGTAAATTATTGGTTCTTGATTGCTCTCGAATCTGAGGTGAATTGGTTGAAAATTTGGAAGTTGTAAGTACCCAATTTCTTGCTGCCGCATTCCAATCTTTCATTTTGGTTTTGCCACCAATTAACCAGCCATTACTTGTATAATAATTAAAAAATCTTTCAGCTTCAATCTCAGGATAATCCTGATATTTAAAATATTCCTTAACCAATACTAAACTTGGACTTTCTTTTTTTTTTGCGGAACTTTTTTTTTCTTTCTCGTCAGCTTCCAAATAATCTTCATCAATAGAATCCTTAAAATTGCTTTCAATAGATATGTTTTTATTGTTTTTAAATGTTTGTTTATTATTATATATATGGGGTTCAATAACATGTTCAGTATCCTGGCCATTAACTTGTTCAATTATTGGTTTTGTATTGCCAATTATTGAACTACTTCTTCGCTTATTTCCATCAGAAAGATTATACATTATTACTTCTGTACCATGGTACGGATTATAGGATGGTAAATATTCTATAAATCCTAGCAATTGCAATTCTTTAATACATTTATGATAGGTTGCTTTTGAGGCAATCCTACTGGCTTTCATCATTTCATCCCTAGAAATAGTAATTGGATTTTTAAACCGATTTACATTCCAACTTTGAAACAATGCCAAATACAAACTGATGTGAGTAGGGTAAATGATTTCTTCATTGCCGATGCAATTAAAAAAACCTGTCAGATGTTTAATGTAATTCATTCAATTGTATTACATTATTTGAAAAGAGTTGGACTCCTTTTTTGAGTATTACCATTCAAGACTTTTTCAATGTCCGAATAGTTGTAATACATGATTCCGCCAATTTTGGTATAAGTAAGAGTACCATTGATTCGGAGGTTCTGCAAAGTACCAGGAGAAATATTAAGCAACTTTCGGACTTCGTTGGATTTGAGCCATTGCTTTATTTGTTGTGCTTGAGGAAGAATGAGTTGTTTTAAATCATTCAATAAAAGACTTCTGAATTCGTTCAAGTCTTCACGGGTAATTACTTCTATTGCCATAACATAAGTTTTAGATTGTTATGGTACAAAATTGAATTGTTTGGAGTATTTTATTTCACAACGGGGTATGTGCTGTGAACGATTTTAAGCTAAGCTATATCATCTGCATTGTCCATTCTTTTTAGAAGAGTTTCATTTAAAGAGGTAATGAATTTAGTTCTTTCGCTCTTCCTAGCTCTTATTTCAAGGAATGCGCGGCGATATTGGCCTAAGTCAATTTCAAAAGTATGTTCAAAATATTCTGCTATATCTTTTAAGTCAACGGCTCCATTATTAAAAACACCTTCAGAGTGTAATGCATATAATAGCTCTGTAAGAGCAACTTTTGAGCCAGTCCACATCAATTTAATGTTCGGTTTGCGTTGTGATTTTTCACTTATATCTTTGTTATCAATCATAATTAACTGGTTTTCTAAATATAATTGAATTAAGTCATTTGCTAAAATTGTTGCTACTTTGAAATCATGTGAGGTTGAAAATGATGTATCCGTTTCAAAATAGTATGAATCTAAAGCAAGTTTAATATCAAATTTTCCTCTAAGGAAGTATTTATAATCAAGAAAAGTACTTCCTGATCTATAGTATTGATAAAATTCTAATTCACTATCAAAGAATGCTTTTAGTTTTAAAAGTTCGTTGTTGTTATACTTCTTAAGTATTCTATTCCCTCCGTTTGGTTTTTTCATTTCAATTTTATAAACTCGATTGAAATAAATCAATTTTGAAGTGAACTGTGGTTTTATTTCTTTGAAAAACTTAATTTCTTCAGTTTGAGATTTAAAATTTATTTTAGTTGTAACTTTTTTAAGTTCTTTAATTGATTTTAGAATTATTGCAATAGCTTGCTCACATTTCTTTATTTGATCATCAATCTCTAAATCAATGAAGTTGAGTTGTTCATTGAGGTTATTTAGTAAGGTAGTATATTTTGAATTCAAAGGGTTATAAATAACAAGTGTTCAATAATTCTCTTTTCTAATATCTCTTTGATATTGTTTTTATATGTCAGCTTTCAAATTAATTAATTTTATAATTTACGGATAGTATAACAAATCCCATCCATCCTTCACCTACATTTTCACCACGAGTTATAACATTGAATTCTCTTCCAAAACCTAATGATGCTCCAGCATTCCATTTTTCATTTAAATTGAATAAATAACCTCCGTTAACCCAAGGCTGAATAACTAAATTATATGTTTGACCCTCTGTTGGATTTACTGTATTTAAACCATCTTTCCAATCGTCCACATGTTCCAAGTATCAACAGAAGCTCCAATTATAAAGTTTCCTTTTCCAGAAGGAAAATAACGAACAATTCCTAAAGTACCTTCAAAACATGTAGCCACTTCATTATCATTATACTCACTATAATCTTTACGGTCAGCAAAATTGCCTCCAACTCTTAAACGTAATGCCCAATTGTCATTTAGAAAAATATTGGATGTAATCATTGTCATTATTCCAGCTGGATATAATTGTAATTATGTACCTAACTCGACTTTGTTTTTACTACTTATTTCATCATTTTTCAAATTATTTTGTGCTTGTGAAAAAGATGAAAATAGCAACCCAAAAAAAATAAGTGATTTTGAGATTGCCAAAAATGATTTTTTTCCATGTTCAATTTTTTTAATGATAAAAACTTAAAGCATTAGTTAATTAACTAATGCTTTAATATCAAATACTAACTAGTTTGGGGCAAAAAAGGAAAATTTGATTAGGGAATAATTCTTTTCCCAAAATTTATTAAAATATGTGGTTTTTGAAATCCTGTTGTTCTAGTTTTTACTTCCCCATGACCATCAATTATTAGTAAAGATGGGTAGGAACGAATATTATATTTTCTAATTAATTCTTGACCTTCTGAAGTTTCTCCATCTATGGCTATATTTATAAAGTTGGCATTAAAATAGTTACCTACTTCTTCATCTTTAAAGGTTGTTTTTTTAAGCTGTTTACAAGGGCCACACCAAGTAGCATAAACATCAAGAAAAATTGGTTTTTTAAGCTCTTGAGATTTTAGTAAAGCTTGATGAAAATTTCCATCAAAAAATTGTATCCCTTTATCCACTGAAATATCTTCAGTTTTAGGTTTTTTGAAACTATAAATTCCAAAAATTACAGCAATAGTCAAAATGGTGAAAATTAGTGTTTTCATAATTTCAATTTTTTTAATTTATTCAAATTCAAGTTGATTTAGATTTTTTGCTTTTTCAATGTTCCAATCTCCCTCAATCATTCTATGAACATAACATACATCTGCTTGATTAAGTAATTCTTGACGTTGTTCATCGTTAATATTACCTTCAATTGAAATGGCTACTTTAATTGTTGTTGATAATTTACCATCTACTCCTCTTTTCACAACTTGATCTAATTCGGCCTCTACATTTCCAATTTCCCAGTTATTTTTACGTGCAATAAAACGAACAGTTGCTACTTTGCACATCCCAATACTCGAGAGTATTAAATCAGTAGGTGAAAATCCTAAATCAGTTCCTTTACTATTTGTTGGCTCGTCTCCTAAAATACTATGTCTTCCATTATTTATTACAGTTTGATATCCTGTAGGCAAGTTTATTAGTTTAATTTTTGTGGGCATAATTTATTATTTGCAGTTATTAATTTATGTTATAGTCGTAAGTAAATTCTTTTCCTGACAACATTACATTAATTTTATTTTATAGTTGTTTGATTAAAATTCATTTTATATTCATCATTTAAATTTCTAAAAATAAAAACTCAATCCAAATTGCGCTTGCCATTTCGAATTTATAGTATCTACTAACCAAGGCTTACTATTTGGGTTATGAAATTGATAAACGGGTTGCTCATTCGCAATTGTAACAAAATCTAAAAGAGCATATCCTGAGTTGTTAATATTAGGAACATAGTATTGTGTTCCTAAATTTTTATGTATCAAATTAGCCACATTAAAAATATCAAATGAAATTTCAAATCGCTTGTTTTTAAACTTTTGCTCAAAAATAAACTTTACATCTACCTGATGATTCCAAGGAGTTCTTGCTCCGTTTCGTTCAGCATACTTCCCTCTTCTTGATTTTAAATAAGCATCATTATTAATATAAGCATCTAATTGATTCCATTGATCTTGGGCTGTAACCAAAACTCCCTCACTATTTATAAAATCTTGAAAAACTATTTCAGATTGGTTATTTGGTACATAAAATACATCATTCTTTGCAGAACCATCTCTATTCACATCGCCTTCATAAACATAAGAAAAAGGACTCCCCGATTTTCCGTTGTAAATAATACCAACCTTAAATTTCGATTGTTTATAGGGCATTTCTATAAAATGATAAGAGCTAATTTTATGTCTTAAATCAAAATTTGAAAATGAGAGTTTCGGACTATTAGCAACCAAAGCCTGATTCCATTCAAAATTAGCCGCATGAGAGTTTCGTACAGTACTACTAATGTCTTTACTCATCCCATAAGTATATCCTAAGAAGCCTGTGTAAAAATGGTTGGATTTAGAAATACTGGCGGTACCATTGTATCGATACCCTTTATTGGTATTGGTCAATAAAAATACATTGGTAAAATTGGGGTTGATTTTTACATTATCTCCTGTTTGTGTATAGTAAGGGCTATTATCGGCACCATCAAAATTGGATAACGCAGATTCTTTTCTATTAATCGACTGAAAATACAATCCTTCTACAACCTTTGAATAATTAAAATCAAATGATAAAATTGTATTATTCTTAAACTTTAAGTCCAAATTCAAATTGGTCTTCCAATCACGTGGCAAATTAAACCCATTATCTACTAAATTAATTTCAGTTAAAGGTCTTGATTGCAAACTTTCTAAATCGCTAAGATTTTCAGTAATCGGAAGATTTGAAGTGGGTCTATAATCAATATTAAAATATTTGGTTCCAGAGATATAATGTGAATAAGCATACCAAACAAAAGGCATACGACCTGTAAATAAACCCGAACCACCTTTTAGGGTTACCTTTTCATTTATCGCATAAGTAAATCCAACTCTTGGATTAAACTGAGGTTTACTATTAATTTTATTTTCATATTGAGCAAACTCTGGTGTATTTTTTATTTCATCACTAATAGGAAAATCACCTGGATGAAATTGAGTATCAATTCTTAAACCCGCCATCAAATTAAACTTATCAGAAATTTTGATATCATCTTGAAAATAGATGCCCGATAAAATAACATTGTAATCGGCAGAAGGATTATTTTTATTAAAATCAAAATCATTATTCTCAACATTGTAAACACCTCTTACACGATTAGGTTTATCATTCAAAAAGTCATCAACTGATTTATATTGCCATCTTCCATTAAATGCTGTTAAAAACCGATATTCAATGGCATTAATTTCTGTTGAAGTACCTAATGTAAGAGTATGATTGTTCTTAATATAAGTAACATTATCTGTAATTTGAGTAGTTTTTAAATTCAATCCATAAACGGCTGCTTCTCTATAAGTACCTGCAAAAATGGTATTTGATGTATTATCAATAATCTCTAAATGTGGAAAAACGCGTCCATCATACGTTCTATCATCATTAACCGTTGAATAAGAAACAATAAGTTTGTTATTCCAATTGGAATTGAAATTACTTTTTAGTTCACCAACCAAACTGTTGGTAGTGGAATTATGACGATATCCTTGATTACCAAAATTAAATACATTAGCCGTCCATTCTAAATTATCAGCGTAAGCAGTAACAAAATTATTTCGTAAAGTTAATTTGTGCTTGTTTGAAATGGAGTAATCAAAGCGTAAAAATAGTTTAGTGCTTTTACGTTCTAAATCAACATTTTGAAAAGCGCCTGGATCATAATTATATTGAGAAATTAATTTATCTCGAATAGAATTTACAGTAGTTAATGATATATTAGAGTTGGTTGAACCTGGAGCATTCAAAACAGGTTCTTTTCTATAGGAGAATTCCGCATTAAAAAAATAAAACAATTTGTCTTTAAGCACAGGACCACCAATAGAAGCCCCAATTTGGTTGTCAAAAAAAGTAGATTCAGGTTGTTTTACTCCATCTGCATATTGTCCAGTTATCCATCTGTTTTTCGTGAAATCATAAGCATTTCCTTCTGTTTTATTTTTTCCGTATTTAGTTACGGCATTAATACTTGCCCCAGTAAAATTTCCTAGAGTAACATCAAATGGAGCGGTTTTAATAGACAAAGCACTTATAGCTCCAAAACCTATAGGTTGAGTTCCTGCAAGACCTCCAGGTGTTCCCGAAGCAACAGAACCAGCTGCGCCGCTCGAAGGCTCTTGAAAACCCAATACATCATTAGTGGCACTTCCATCAATACTTAAATTATTAAAACGATAATTAGCGCCACCAAAGGAATTCAAATT
>CAZULO010000090.1:7256-12007 GCA_964621245.1 uncultured Flavobacterium sp. | reverse complement strand
AAATCACAAAATAAAGTAAATCAAAAACGCCTTGTAAACTATTTTTACAAGGCGTTTTTTTTTGGTAATAATATATAACTTAAGATTAATTCTTTATAAACTTTTTAACGGCAATTCCGTTTTCGGTTGTTATTTTCAACACATAATTACCAGCTTGCAAATCTTGTACATCCAAAGTCAATTCCGATTCATATTTTGGATGAATCGATTTTACTTTGCGTCCTGTTAAATCGTAAATTTCAATACTTGTTTCAGATGAAACAATTGGATTAGATAAGATAAGATTATTTTGTACTGGATTTGGATAAATGGCAATTTTTGAGGAAAACGCATTTGAACCTAAACCTAAAATGGCACCATTAATTCGGAAAGGTAATGAGAGATTACTTGCATTACCTGTATCAATTAGATTCGCCCAAGTTGTTGCAGTTCTTTGTTTAGCATTCCAAGCTGGATTAGAAGATGTATTCAAGATCGTTACAGGTGGTAAAAAAATTGCAGCATCATTGATCGCATGCACTTGATATTCTACCCAATAAGTACCTGCTGGCAAAGAAGCTGTTAAACTAGCAGTAAACTTCCAAACTTTTCTAGCGGTACTTGTGGCAGTTGCAGTTCGATATACAAATTCTTCACCACTAGATGCCGCATGTAAAACATTTGTTGTCATATCACCAGCTACAACAGTTGAGGTTCCTAAAGACGGATCCCCGTTCCATATTTGAACACGTAATCCATCAATTGGTATAGTAGCTCCTGCATAACTTGTTTGATACCCTAAAAACTCTAAACTGCTAATATTCCAAGTTTCACCAACAGGAACGACAAAATCATCTGCTAAGGCAAAGTTATTTGATTGCGCTGTATTATAATACCCGCTAAAACCTAATGTCCCTAGTGGCGCTTGCAATTCCGACCAAGAATAACCAGCTGGGGCTGTAGTTGAATTTGTAGAGACAGTTCCAGTTGAAATTGATCCGTTAGTAAAAATTTGTTGAGAAGACACAGTAGCTAAACTCGTTAAAAAAAAAGTAAATACGCTTAAAGTAATTTTTTTATTCATAATTGATTGATTTAAAGTGAATAACAAATCTAACCATTAAACATATTCGGACTACTTTAATTCAATTATTTTCGACAGAATGATATTTATAACCGACAAAAATCTACTTGCCTTACAAATTAAACCCAAAAAATGTTAAAATTAAAAACTATCACTAACGAAAACCGCTTCATTATAATTCAACATTTCCTTCACTTTTTTATAAATTGAAGGAAATTTTTGTTTTAATTCTACTGGTGACTCGAAAAAATGTTCCAACAAAACCGCCACAAACTCATATTGATTTTCAAAAGCATAGGCTCTTAAAAAACCAGAACGTAACACCTCATCCCTTAAATTTTCATTAGTAAATGAAGAAAATAAATGCTGTAAAGATTCTCTAAACAAAACATGTGAGGATTTATCACTTTTTAATGTTTGAAAATGCAAAGCATGGGTAAATTCATGCAATCCTAAATTTAAATTATCATTTTGAATATCAAGTCCAGACTTAAAATCGGACCATGAAAAAACAACTGTTTTTAATTTCGGATTAAATTCTCCTTTGTAATATTCATGAGTGTGTGTAGACAAATAAATATCTGGATAAATTATAATTTGTTTGATAAGTGGATTTAAATAATTTTTCATTCCAAAAGTCAACTGAATATAAACCGCAGCAATTGACAATTTCATTTCGGAAGTTAACGAAATATCGCGAGAAGAAAATGCAACCCTTTGCATAAAAGCAACTACACGATGTTCGAAATAACTTTTATATTTAGGTTTTAACTTTTGATAAAAATGATTGTTTTCTCGTAAAAAACTTTTATCAGTTTCCGATAATTTTTTATTGAAAAAATGATTGAAAACAACTAATGGTTTTTTAAAATTTCGCTGATAAATGATTTCAACCACATAAAAAATAAAATAACAATAAGCTATGAATATTGGAAAAACCAAAATAAACATAAAAAAAAACTCGGCAAAAATATATTCTCTTTCAGGCATAATACAAAGTTGGTTTACAAAGAATTCCTCAAAATTAATTGACTTTTATTTTCGATGTTTTCTTTAGAATTTGTTAAAATCATTTGAGCTAAAATTTTTCCCATTTCACTAAAATCGGTAGAAATTGTAGTAATTCCGTTGGCGACTACTTTTTTTAATGGCGTGTCATTATAAGAAATCAGCCCAATATCTTTTCCAATATTTAATTTAAATTTCGCAGCGCTTTCAATAATTTCGACTAAATCTCTATCACTTGGCAAAACATAAACATTCCCTTTTTGAAAGGTGTTAGTTTCAAATTCCGAATTAATTTCATAGTCAAAATGATACGTTTTACAAAAATTTTCGAATCCGATTACCATTCCAATGGGTTCTTTTTTTCCAGGAAAAATTAAAATTAGTTTCTGATAGTTTCTTAATCTTTCTACACCTTTTTCTAAAGCCGAAAACATATCTTTTATAAAATTTTGATATACCGCGGGATATTTTTTCAAATCGTCACGTGTTTGATCTAAAATAAATGTGGATTCTTTCGGTAATTTAGCAATAATATCAGACGTTTTAGGTAAATTAGAAGGCATAATGATGTATTTGGAATAATTTCCCATACTGTCATAAATCAACTTAGTAAACATATCTCTATTAAAATGATGAAAAAAAACATCAACTTGAGCCTTATCCTTAACGGTTTCTAAAAAAGTATTTAAAATATCTTCTTTAAAGGAATTCAACTCATCGAACAATAAAAAAATACGCTGTTCATATTTAATTTCTAAGCTTTTCACAAAATAACCTTTTCCAGGGATGGCGTAAACAATTCCTCTTTTCTTTAACTCATTAAACGCCAACATAACGGTATCTCTAGATAAATTATGACTCAGACAAATTTTATTTAAAGAAGGTAATTTTTCATTTTTAACTAATTTCTGGTCCCTTATCGCGTTTTCTACAGCGGTAATAAGCTGCTTGTATTTGGGTACAGAAGACTGATTATCAATATATATCATAAACAAAAAAATTAAACTGGTAGTAAAAAGATCATAAACTGGTAGGTACTGGTATGATGTTCTTGCAAAATAACATAAATTTGAATTATAATCAAAAAAATAAGTCTAAAATTGTCAAATACACAAAAAGATAGCCTTACCATTACTTCATTCGGATTTACTCCGGAAGGAAGAGAATCTTTTGCTTATACCTTACAAAACAAAAATCAGGTTAAAGTAACTATTATTGATTTTGGTGCGACAATCAACGCCATAAAAATTCCATTAGAAAAAAATGAATTTGTAGATGTAGTTTTAGGATTTGATTCGGTTACAGATTATATGAATTCTTTCAAAATTCCAGGAGCTCCTTTCATGGGTGCTGTGGTAGGAAGATATGCGGGTAGAATTAAAAATGGCACCTTTACACTAAATAATGAAATTTATCAGCTCAACAAAAACTTAGATAAAAATCATTTACACGGCGGTATTTCTAATTTCAGTAATAACTTTTGGAATGTGATTTCACTTTCAGAACAATCAATAACTTTAGAATATATTTCCAAAGATCTAGAAGAAAATTTTCCAGGTGAGTTAACCGTTCAAGTAACTTATACACTAACGGAAGAAAATGAACTAGAAATTACCTATTCAGCCAACACCACAAAAGATACCATCATCAATTTAACCCAACACAGTTACTTCAATTTAGACGGACACAAAAATTCAATTGAAAACCAGGAATTACTAGTCGCCACAAATAAACTTATAGATACCGACGAAAATAATGTTCCAACTGGTTATTTTTTAAACGTGTCGAATTTACCTTTCGATTTTACGTCTTTCAAAAAATGTCCAGAAAAAATTGATAATTCTTTCGTAATTCAAGATAATTCCAAAGCAGTGGCCACTTTAAAGAGTACAAAAAACAAGTTACAAATGAAGGTGTACACGAACCAGCCTTCCGTACATATTTATGTGGGTGGTAATTGTTCAAATCTTATACAAGGAAAATCAGATTCCGAATATCATTCTTTAAGTGGAATTTGTTTTGAAACACAAAATTTTCCTGACGCTCCTAATCACAGTCATTTCCCTAATGCTTTCTTAAAAAAAGAAGAAACCTATTATCAAAAAACAAGTTTTACATTTGAAAAAATATAAATTATGAGATCACTTATCAAAATAGTATTAATAGTAATAGCACTTCAATTGATTTCCTGTTCTTCCAATGAACCTGAAACGGCCCCAGCCCAAACTCCAACAACACCAGTTGCAGATAACTTTATCCGTGCCGCAGATATGTCTTATTTACCGCTAATTGAAAGCGAAGGAATCGTTTACAAAAAAAATAATGTAGCAGAAAATGCCTTAACCACGCTAAAAAAAGCAGGTTGCAACACAATTAGAATTAGAATTTGGAAAAATCCTTCCGATACACATTCGGGTTTAGCAGAAGTTAAAGCCTTAGCACAACGTATCAAAACAGCTGGTATGAAAGTTTGGCTAACGGTTCATTATTCGGATACTTGGGCAGATCCTGCGCATCAAACTACACCATCAGATTGGACCAGTTTATCTTTTACAGCTTTGAAAACGGCTGTGAGTAACTACACAACGTTGTTAATGACAGAAATTCAACCTGAAATTATTCAAATTGGAAATGAAATCAATAGCGGATTACTTTGGCCACAAGGTCATTTAATCAATAA
>CAZULO010000090.1:5970-7156 GCA_964621245.1 uncultured Flavobacterium sp. | reverse complement strand
TATACAAACAATATTATCGGATTAAACAATCAAATTATTCCAACGTATGCCGCTACAAATCAAGGTCAGAAAGACTTTCTTTTAGCTATTAAAAATTTGGTTAAACAAGCACCACAAGGTATTGGGTTTTGTTATTGGGGAGCAGAATGGGTCGCTTTTAGAGGCCCAACCTCTTCCAATGGTTCCTCATGGGAAAATCAAGCTTTATGGGATTTCAACAATAATGCACTTCCAGTACTGGATGTTTTTAGTCAGAATTAATTATGAAAAATATTTTCAAAATACTAGTATTATCAATTGCATTAACTTCTTGTAATTCTTCCAAAAATGCTTTCGTTAAAGGAGCTGATGTGGGTTGGTTGCCACAAATGGAAGCTACAGGTTATAAATTTTACGACCAAGATGGCACTGAAAAAGAGTGTTTGCAATTGTTGAAAGATAGAGGTATGAACTCCATTCGATTAAGAGTTTGGGTCAACCCAAATAACGATAAAGCGAGCGGACATTGCAGTAAAGAAGAAACCGTAGCCATGGCTTTACGAGCTCAAAAAATGGGCATGCGTGTAATGATCGACTTCCATTATTCGGATTCTTGGGCGGATCCTGCCAAACAGTTTAAACCAAAAGCATGGGAAAACCATTCGTTTCCAGAATTATTAAAGGATGTGTATAATCATACTTTTGACGTACTTTCAGCCTTAAAAACAGCTGGCGTTACTCCGGAATGGGTTCAGGTTGGAAATGAAATTCCAGGCGGCATGCTTTGGCCAGAAGGCAGTACTGATAATTGGGTACAACTAGGTCAACTTTTAAACAAAGGCTACGAAGCCACAAAAGCAGTAGATAAAAAAATAAAAGTGATTGTTCATGTGGATGAAGGAAATAACAACGCTAAATTCAGAACATTCTTTAATAATGCCACGGCTCAGCATGTAAAATATGATATTATTGGCTTGTCCTATTATCCGTTTTGGATTAAAAAAGACTATTCTGAAACGATTACCGATTTAGAATTCAACCTAAATGACATGGTAAAACGCTATAATAAAGATGTAATGATTGTGGAAGTTGGTGGCGAAGATGATAAAGTACAAAACACCTACGAATTATTAAAAGCTACGATTGAAGCTGTAAAAAAAGTCCCTAACAATAGAGGTTTAGGCGTAATGTATTGGGAACCACAAGG
>CAZULO010000090.1:4584-5870 GCA_964621245.1 uncultured Flavobacterium sp. | reverse complement strand
AAATCGGAACAAGTGGAAATGGACAGTCACGGTTACAAACCTGTTGGTGGTGCCTATCCAGAAACGAGTATTGGCTGGTATCGCAAGCATTTTAACGTAGATAAATCTAAAAGCAACAAACGTTTCGAATTACAATTTGATGGTATTTACAGAAATGCTGAAATTTGGTTAAATGGTTTTTATGTTGGTACCAATTTTAGTGGTTATGTGGGAAATGCTTATGATGTTACAGATTATATCAATTTTGATGGCGATAATGTAATTGTGGTTCGAGTAGACGCTACACAATACGAAGGCTGGTTTTATGAAGGTGCCGGAATTTACAGACACGCTTGGTTGAACATCACAGATAAAATTTTCATTCCTAACGATGGGATTTTCGTACATTCCGAAGTAAAAGGAAAAAATGCAACGGTTACCATTGAAACTACTGTTCAAAATAATAATTTAAAAAATTCTAACGCTTCTGTTTATACTTATATCACAGACAGAAATGGGAAAATTTTAGCCAAAACTTCAGAGCAAAAAATAGCTTTAGGTATTCGAAAAGATATCACGGTAAAACAGAAAGTAAACATCAATAACGCCCAACTTTGGTCGTTGGAAAACCCCTATTTATATAAAGTTGTCTCTGTTATAAAATCTGGAAATCAGATTGTACATCAAACCAAAACTCGTTTCGGTATTAAAACGGTAAAATTTGATGCTAAAGAAGGATTTTTCTTAAACGGAAAGTCGATTAAAATTCAGGGCACCAACAACCATCAAGATCACGCTGGAATTGGGAGCGCCCTACCCGATTATATGCAATATTACCGCATCAAACTCTTAAAAGAAATGGGTTCGAATGCGTACAGAGCCAGTCATAACGCACCAACACCAGAACTTTTAGAAGCTTGCGACAGTTTAGGCATGTTAGTTTTAGACGAACAGCGTTTGCTAAATAGTAGTCCAGAATACATCGACCAATTTAAAAGATTGTTGAAACGCGATAGAAATCATGCCTCCGTTTTTTTATGGTCGATTGGAAATGAAGAACAAAATATTCAAGGCAACGAATATGGAAAACGAATTGCTCAAACACTTTTAGCCATTCAAGAAGATTTAGATCCAACAAGAACCAGCACGTATGCAGCAGATATGGCCAACGATTTTAAAGGTGTGAACGAAGTCATTCCTATTCGTGGTTTCAATTACAGAGAATATGCGGTAGCCGATTACCATCGCGATCATCCGAATCAACCTTTATTAGGAACTGAAATGGGAAGTACCGTTACCACACGTGG
>CAZULO010000090.1:0-4484 GCA_964621245.1 uncultured Flavobacterium sp. | reverse complement strand
ATCCGAATCAACCTTTATTAGGAACTGAAATGGGAAGTACCGTTACCACACGTGGAATTTACGAAAAAGATGCCATTAGAGCCTATGTGCCCGACCAAGATATAACACATCCGTGGTGGGCGAGCAAAGCAGAAACTTGGTGGAAATTAGCCGCAGAAAACAAATTTTGGTTAGGCGGTTTTGTCTGGACAGGTTTCGATTATCGCGGAGAACCGACACCATATAAATGGCCGAATATCAGCTCACATTTCGGAATTTTAGACGTTTGCGGTTTCCCGAAAAACATTTACTACTACTATAAAAGTTGGTGGACGAATGAAGACATATTACATATTTCTCCACATTGGAATTGGTCTGAAAAAGTAGGACAACCCATTGATGTTTGGGTGAATTCTAATGCAGATGAAGTCGAACTTTTCTTAAATGGAAAAAGTTTAGGAAAAAAAACGATGGAAAGAAACAGTCATTTGCAATGGAATGTCAATTATAAAGCTGGAACGTTAGAAGCCATCGGATACAAAAAAGGAAAAAAATTGACTTCAAAAGTAGAAACCACTGGAACACCTTATAAAGTAGTAGTTTCTCCTGATAAAACTATTTTGACTGCTGATGGAAAAGATGCTACGGTAATCAATATTTCTATCACCGACGAAAAAGGAAGAGAAGTTCCTGTAGCGGATAACATGGTGAAGTTTTACCTTTCAGGAGATGCGAAAATAATCGGCGTAGGAAATGGCGATCCAAGTTCTCACGAACCCGATCAATGCGCTGAAGGTGCTTGGCAAAGAAGTGCTTTCAACGGAAAATGTCAGGTTATTCTTCAAGCTGGAAAATCTTCAGGAACAATACAATTCAAAGCCAAAGCTAACGGCTTACAGTCGGCAACAGTAAATTTAAAACTTATCCAATAAATTAAAATACGGAATCAAAAAAAGACACTGAAATGAATTCAGTGTGAATAAGATCTGAAACTAGTTCAGCATAAAATGAAAAAAAAACTAATTCAAAATACTTCGGAACATTTTGAAAAATTATTTCAAAAAAAACCAGAACATATTTTTCTTTCACCCGGAAGAATCAACATTATTGGTGAACACGTAGATTATAACGACGGCTTTGTCTTACCAGCAGCCATCAATAAATACATTTGTTTTGCTATTTCAAAAAAGGAAACTTCGGAATGCACCCTTGTAGCGAAAGATTTAAATGAAGACTATCATTTCGACTTAAAAGATACGTTACAACCCATCGATAAAATGTGGGTAAATTATATTTTAGGCGTATTACAGCAGTTAAAAGAAAAAGGATTAAAGTTGAATGGTTTTACTATCGTTTTTAGTAGCACGATTCCCATGGGTGCCGGACTTTCCTCTTCTGCCGCATTAGAATGTGGAATAGCTTATGCGATGAATAAAATGTTCGACTTAAATTTATCAAAAGAAGAAATCGCACTTATCGGACAAAAAGCGGAACATACTTTTGCAGGGGTTAACTGCGGCATCATGGATCAATTTGCCTCAGTTTTTGGTAAAAAGAATAAAGTAATCAAATTAGATTGTACGACTTTAGTCTACGAATATCACAAAGCTAATTTTAAAGAATATCAATTGGTTTTGTTCGATAGTTGTGTGAAACATACGCATTTAACTTCGGGCTATAACGACAGAAGAAATGAAGTAGAACAAGGTTTATCTATTATAAAAGCAGCTTATCCTGAAGTTACTTCTTTTAGAAATTGTACCGAAAAAATGGTACTTTCTTTAAAAGATAAACTGGGAGAAATTATTTTCAACCGATGTTTATTTGTAGTACACGAAATTGAAAGAGTGGAATTAGCTGTGAAAGCTTTATCGGAAGGAAATATTGAACAATTAGGCAACTTGATGACCAAAACGCATTACGGCTTATCAGAATTGTACGAAGTAAGTTGCCCAGAAATGGATTTTCTAGTTCAAGAAACGAATAATTTTTCAGCTATTATTGGTGCCAGAATGATGGGCGGAGGTTTCGGAGGTTGCACGATAAATTTAGTCAAAAAAGACAATGTGAAAGCTGTGATTGAGAAAATGACACAAGCGTACAAAACCAAATACAACATCGAACTAAAATCATACAAAATCAAAATAGCTAAAGGCACAACGGAATATGCAGTTTAATAGCAACGAACATCCACACAGAAGACACAATCCTTTGTTAGACGAATGGATTTTAGTTTCCCCACACCGCGCGAAAAGACCTTGGCAGGGACAAAAAGAAACCGTAACTGCTGAAACCTTACCAGAACACGATGTTACTTGTTATTTATGTGCGGGTAATTTACGTTCGAACGGAGAAAAAAATCCAGATTATGAAGCCTGTTATGTCTTTGATAACGATTTCCCTGCCTTGTTGCAAAATGACATTGAATTTGAAAATAACAACAGTACTTTATTTCAATTAAAACCCGAAAAAGGAATAAATAAAGTGATTTGCTTTTCACCGAAACACAACGTGACTTTAGCAGAAATGGAAGTTTCAGAAATTGAAAATGTAATTAAAACCTGGAAAGAAGAATATATCAATTTAGGTAGTAAAGACTATATCAATTACGTACAAATCTTCGAAAACAAAGGAAGCGTAATGGGATGTAGCAATCCACATCCGCACGGACAAATTTGGGCGCAATCGTCTCTTCCTACTCAAATAGAAAAAACACAAAAAAGTTTACAAGCTTATTTTGAAAAACACAATAAAAGTTTGTTAGAAGATTATGTCAAACAAGAATTACAATTCAAAGAACGCATTGTAATTGAAAACGAACATTTTGTAGTTTTAGTCCCATTTTGGGCGACTTGGCCTTTTGAAACCATGATTGTAAGTAAAAGACATTTTGGAAATTTAATTGGTTTAACCTCGAAAGAAAGTCTTGCTTTTGCCGAAGCTATCAAAGGAATTACAGTCAAATACGACAATTTATTTGAAACTTCATTTCCTTATTCAGCCGGAATTCATCAAGCACCAACCGACAGAATTTCGCATCCAGAATGGCATTTACACATGCATTTTTATCCGCCTTTATTACGAAGTGCTTCTGTAAAAAAATTTATGGTAGGCTACGAAATGTTAGGTGAAGCACAAAGAGATATTTCTCCAGAAAAAAGTGCCGAAATGCTAAGAAACTTACCGAACACACATTACAAACTAACCAAACCAAACGAATAATATGCAAACATTAGCCAACTTAGACTACTTAGTATTCTTCATTTATTTCATTATAATTGTTGGATACGGACTTTGGGTATACAACAAAAAGAAAAAAGCGCAAGCTAGCAGTAACGATTATTTTTTAGCCGAAGGTTCGTTGACTTGGTGGGCTATTGGTGCTTCATTAATTGCCAGTAATATTAGTGCCGAACAATTTATAGGCATGAGCGGAAGCGGTTTTAAAATGGGGTTAGCCATTGCGACTTACGAATGGATGGCTGCTGCGACTTTAATTATCGTTGCCGTGTTTTTCATGCCTGTGTATCTGAAAAATAAAATTTTCACGATGCCGCAATATTTAGAAAAAAGATACAACAGCAACGTAGCAATGATTATGGCTGTTTTTTGGTTGCTTTTATATGTGTTAGTCAACCTAACGTCTATTTTATATTTAGGTGCGTTGGCAATTAGCAGTATTTCTGGATTGAACTTAACCTTTTGTATGGTTGGATTAGCGTTTTTTGCTTTAATGATTACACTTGGCGGCATGAAAGTAATTGGTTATACCGATGTAATTCAGGTTTTTTTCTTGATTTTAGGCGGATTAGTAACTACTTATTTGGCTTTAAATTTAGTTTCAGAATCTTTTGGAACTACAGGAATTGTGAACGGTTTCAACTTGATGACCGAAAAAGCCAACGATCATTTTCATATGATATTTGAAAAATCGAATCCGAATTATATGGATTTACCTGGACTTTCTGTGCTAATTGGTGGGATGTTAATTATCAATTTAAATTATTGGGGTTGTAACCAATACATCACACAACGTGCCTTAGGTGCCGATTTACAAACAGCGCGTTCTGGAATTTTGTTTGCTGCTTTCTTAAAAATATTAATGCCAATTATTGTAGTTTTACCCGGAATTGCTGCTTTTGTTTTATATCAAAATGGTGGTTTTCAAACAGAAATGTTACAAGATGGAAGTGTGAATCCGGACCGAGCGTATCCAGTATTACTAAACTTATTACCAGTAGGTTTAAAAGGTTTGTCTTTTGCAGCGTTAACAGCAGCAATTGTAGCTTCTTTGGCAGGAAAAGCGAACAGTATTGCTACGATTTTTACTTTAGATGTGTATAAAAATAAGATTAATACGGAAGCTTCAGAAAAACAATTGATTTCTATTGGAAAAATTACAATTGCCTTAGCTTTGATAGTTGCGGTATTAGTAGCACCCTTTTTAGGCATTGATAAAAAAGGAGGTTTTCAATACATTCAGGAATATACTGGATTTGTGAGTC
>CAZULO010000089.1:0-12009 GCA_964621245.1 uncultured Flavobacterium sp. | reverse complement strand
CGTGGACATTTAGATAATATTTCAAATAATATGTTAATTGGAGCCGAAAATGCTTACAATGGGAAAACGAATTCCGTAAAAAATCAATTAACTGGTGACTATGCAGAAGTTCCTGCTGTAGCTCGTGCTTATAAAGCTGCTGGTATTCCTTCAATAGTTGTGGGAGATCACAATTATGGGGAAGGTTCTTCGCGTGAACATGCGGCTATGGAACCCCGTTTTTTAGGTGTTGTAGCGGTTTTAGTAAAATCATTTGCGCGAATTCATGAAACGAATTTGAAAAAGCAAGGTATGTTAGGCTTAACCTTTGCAAACGAAGCCGATTACAATAAAATTCAAGAAGATGATGTAATCAATTTCTTAGATTTAACTGAATTCGCACCAGGAAAACCTTTAACTTTAGAGTTTGTCCACACAGACGGTACAAAAGATGTTATTTTAGCAAATCATACCTATAACGAAAGCCAAATTGGTTGGTTTGTTGCTGGTTCGGCTTTAAATTTAATTGCTGCTGGGAAAGCGTAATTATTTTATAACATAAATAAAAAAAAACTCCAAGTGTGAAGCTTGGAGTTTTTTTTGTGGGATAAATTTAGAGTCAATTTAAGTTTTATTTATTGGCATTTGTTTTTATGTCACTATTAATATCTATTACAGGTAAAATGAATCCATCAAATGGGCTATCTTTAAATCTTTCTATAATTAATCCACGTGTTGTAGAATATGAAATTGCGGATATGTTATGAGTTAGGGTTAGGTCAACTCCTATAACACCATCTTCGTCAGTTTTGTGAAGTTCTTTAAAATTATCTACTAAAAACACATATTCTACAATGATTTTTGCATTGGCTATAATTTCTTCGTTTGATTCAAGTCTCTTGGTTATATTAATTTTAATAATTGCTCTGATTAGATTGTTTTGCTCGTTAAAGCCTAATTCAATGCTGTTGTCGAGATCGAAAATAAAATCTTCATTTTCTACATCGTTTAAGTCTTCAATGTTTAAGTTTAATAACTTATAAGATACGATATGTAATAATTCAGGTTTGAACATTTTATTAATTTGCTAATGACATATATTTATTTGTGTATTCTACATTTCTAGAAATTGGGATTACTTTATTTGTAGATTTTTTTGATGTTTTTGCTTCCCAACTTATAGTTTTCTTTGAAATAAATTCATCGCTTTTTATTGCTGTAAATTTTATTTGTCTCGGCACTTCTATTAGCTTAATGTCTAATTCACATTGCAATTTACATAATGATCTTAAGGTAAAGTTATGTTCACCGTTTAGCCATTTAGAAATTTCTGAGGGTCTTTTGTCTAATTTATCTGCTAAATCTTTTTGTGTTAAACCTTTTTCTTTTAAGGTTTCACTTATTTTTAAAGTTAACTCAGCATAAATGCTAGAAAATAGTTTGATATCTTCCGGCATTTCTTTAATCATATTTTTAACGAACTGACTTTTCATAATTTATAAAATTATTTCATCATCATCTGAATATATTTCAGATTTATTTAACTTAATGTTTTTCTCTCTTAATGCTTCTTCAATTTTTGTTACATAAGTTTGTGCTTCATAAAATTTTAAAGAAACATCTGGACTTTCTTGAGCTGTATTTAAGGTTTTTTTACCTCCATTAAATAATACTATTATATTATCACTTAATCTATAACAATAAAGTCTTAAAGGGAAATCTTTATAAAAGAAATCAATTCCAATAATTTTTTTATTATTAGTATCAAATTTATATGGTAATGCTTGAGCTTTTTTTTCATTTCTATTGAAAAACTCAATTTTAGCACCATGTACTTCGGATACTTCGTGAGTTAAAAACTGTAAAATTAAATTTGCTGCATCAATAATTTCACTGTCAACATCTTGTCCATATTTTTCAAAAAACTTATCTGCTTCCGTATAACTGCTAATATCGTCAATATCTTGCCTGATTGAATAGATAGTACATTTGGAGCCTTCATGCCATTTTTCTAGGACAAATATACTCATATTTTTTATAAATCGTAGTTAAAATATACTTATAAGTGAATTTTTGACTTTTACTTACTGCAATGATACGAAAAAATAATATATTTTTTGTTAAATTAAATTTTTAAATAATAATATGAAAATCTAAATATTATTATATTACTTGGTATTTTTGTATTTTCCTCTCTTTTTCCTTCATCACAACCCTAATCAACCAAAACAAATGCAAGGCTACTATTGGTAGCACAATTAATAATTGTACTTTGTTTATAATATACGCCAAATAAATTAGGGTGAAAGCAATACAAATTTGTCCAAATAAAATAATTTTGGAAGTATTGTTTTTCCAGTAATAAAAAGCAAAAACAAGCAATAATGGGTTAAATAACAAGATGTTGTAATTCCATAAAATTTCTTCATGTAAGGAGTACAAACCCACTAAACTGAAAAATAAACCTAATACTCCTGCGAAAATGAAATAGGTAATTTGAATGACTTTTTTATTTACTAAAATCAAAGCTACAATCACAGCCAGTAAAGAATAAATCGAATTCAAATAAGAAAATGGTGTACTAATTGTTTGTTCGTTTAATACTTTAGTAGGTTGTGCTATTTTTTGTCCGTTTAAAGTAGCTGTTTCTAAAACTTTTTCGAATTCTAACGGTAAAAATAGACGAGTAGCATGTTGGTCGACTTTCGTTCCGAAAATAATTTGAATGCCCAATTTCATATAAAAATCCGACATATACGGATATAAAATTTCTCTATAACTTTGTTCCGATTTTGGTTGTTTCAAGACTTCGGAACCTAATATTTTATTGATTTTATCTACCACCATTGTCGTGCAATTTTTATCAATAAATTTATACGTGTAAAAACGTTCGTCGGAAGTCAAGCTATTGTTAAGTTCGTTTAAAAGTTGTTGTTTTTGTGGTGTGGTTAAATTCAATTCTTGTTCTACAATACTTCTACCGTCTAATTTGTAATTGTATTCGAAATCGTAATAATTATCGCTAGTTACAAAATATTGCAAATCGCCTTTAACGAATTTCATCATAAAGTTAGGTGTTGAAAAATCAAAAGCACCATAGTTATACACCACATCAATTTGATTAACAAAATCAGTAATTCGAATTCCAGTATGACCATACATAGCGTAAGAAACTGGCGCTGTTCCACAAGTTAAAATACTTACTTTAGCATTGTCAGATAAAGTAACGTTTTGAGAAAAACTAAGAATTGGGAACAATAAGAAGAGTAATTTTTTTAGCATAATTGGGACGTAGATTTTGTTGGTTTAACGGATTTATACTGATTTTATTTAACTGAACACTGAGACTGAGACTGAGACTGAGAACTGAGACTGAACACCCAAAATTTATCTTCTAAAAATATCTAAATCCACTTTTACAGAAAACACATTCGAATACAAAGCGGCACTTTGATTTCCTAAATCGGTTAAAGCATAATCCACTTGAATGCCTTTGTATTTGAATCCTAAACCAATATTTGGTTGAAAACTTACTTTGTTGGTGTTGTCAATTTGTGTAATTTGTTGAAAATTTCCTACTCCGGCACGTAAAAAAGCCAAATCAATATACCCAAATTCGAATCCAACAGCAGGATTGATACTTACTACACTTGTAGAAATAATATCATTAGTTTGTGCAAATTCCATATTCAAATTGGCGGCGGTTGTTAAGGTATAGTCGTAATGAAATTCGAATTTTTTTGAGATTCCAAATTGAGCTTTTGGTAGCGTAATTTCACTGGTTTCAGGTAATTCTTGGTTTTCGCCTGGAACTGCATTTTTAATCTTTTCGTATTCTTCTTCATTAATAGTCCAAGTGTTGTATGTAGTGGTAATATCACGTAACATCAAACCAAATTTCCAATCGTTTTTGTTTTGGAATTGGAAACCCACATCGAAACCAAATCCCCATGAAGAAGCAAAATCTCCAATAATTCTTCGGATTACTTTCGCATTTACACCGTAATTAAAACCTTCTAACGGTAATTTTCTGGCATAAGAAAAAGTCACCCCATAATCGGCAGTAGAAAAAAGAGATATTCTGTTGTAATCAATATTTCCTTGGCTGTCAATTAATTGCGTGGTATTTAAAATATCATCTACTCCAAAACGAATTAAGGAAATACCAAAAGCACTTCTGTCGTCTATAGGCATAGCGAATCCAGCATAATCATATTGCGCAATATTAGCAAAATAATTGGCGTGCATTAAGGCAATTTGTTTGTCTTCCAGTTGTAAAATTCCGGCCGGATTCCAATATCCCGAGTTCACATCGGCGGTTTGTGCGGTTACGGCATTACTCATCCCTAACGCAGCTGCATCTACTCCAATATTTAAAAATTCGTTGGAATATTTACGAATAGTTTGTGCCGAAATTGACACAGAAGCCAATAGGACAAATAAAAATAGTATCTTCTTCAAAGCAAATTTAATTCTCACAACAAATATCATAATTTCTTATCTAATAAACTCAAATTCTTTTATTTTATTGTTTACATTTGCTTCAGATTTGATGATATATAAAAAAATTTAGAAGATGAGCATAAAAAAACACATTCCTAACACCATTACTTTATTGAATTTACTAGCTGGTTTATTGGCTTTAATTCACGCATTTGAGGGAAATTATCCAGAAGCTTTTTCATTGGTTTGTTTAGGGATTTTCTTCGATTTTTGGGATGGTTTCTTCGCCAGAATTTGGAAAGTTCAAAGTCCAATTGGTTTACAATTAGATTCTTTGGCTGATATGGTTACAAGTGGTGTAGTGCCAGGTTTAGTAATGTATAAGATTTTAGGAGGAATTCAAGAGAATCAATCACAATATAATTTAACACCTGAAACATCTTATATGGGAGTTGTACCGTATTTAGGTTTCTTAATTACGTTAGCTTCTTGCTACAGATTGGCGAAATTTAATGTAGATACACGTCAAACGGATTCGTTTATTGGTTTGCCAACTCCAGCAAATGCGTTGCTAATTATGAGTATTCCAATGATACATCTCAATTCGGAATTTGAAGGATTGGTTGACTTATTAAGTAATCCATATGTTTTAGTTGGGATTATCGTTTTAAGTTCGTATTTATTAAATGCTGAAATTCCATTATTTTCTTTAAAAGTGAAGAGTTTTAGCTGGGAAAAATATAAAATACAAATTATATTTTTAATTCTATCTGTGATTTTAATAGCGCTTTTAGAATTCATTGCGATTCCAATTATTATTTTATTATATGTGATTTTATCGGTTGTGAATAATACGATGGGTAAAAAAGTTTAGAAAATTGGCACTCGGATTTTATGGATTTCGCTGATAAAAAAAATCAATTGAATCCTTTAAATCTGCGCGAGAAAATTAGTTAGACTGCGAAGTAAATCGATATAAAAAATAAGCAATGGCAACCAGAAGAAAATATCCTTCTAAAAGTAAAAATCAAACGATAATTAGTCCGAAATCTGTGAAATGGATTCTTGGACTTTTTTTGTTATTGTTTGCGATTATTTTTGTGTATCAGAAAAAAGACGGTATTTTATATTATTTAGGATTTAAAATCAATACAAACGAATTAACGGCTAATCAGAGAAAATTAGAAGATAAGCGTATTAATGAAATAGTTGAAAATCACAAAGGAAAAATATTCGGAATTGATGTTTCGCAATACCAAGGCACCATTGATTGGGATAACGTGGAAGCTATTGAAGAACAATTTGAACTGAAATTTGTAGTTGTTCGAGCTACCGCAGGAAGCAATAAACTAGATTTGAAGTTCAAGAGAAACTGGCGAAATTTAACCGAATCGATTTATATTCAAGGTGCGTATCATTATTATCGTCCGGATGAAAATTCTACTGATCAAGCAAATAATTTTATCAAGAATGTCAAATTAAGAAAAGGACATTTGCCACCCATTTTAGATATCGAAAAAATGCCAAAAGGGCAATCGATGGAAAAACTGAAAGAAGGTTTGCAAAATTGGTTAACCCTTGTAGAGAAACATTACGGTGTGAAACCTATTATTTACTCAGGTGAAAAATATTATGAAGATTTTTTACAAGAAGATTTTCCAAACTATCAATTTTGGATAGCGAATTACAATCCATGGAAAGAAAAAATTGAAGCTGATTATTTAATGTGGCAATTTACTGAAAAAGCCCAGCTTCATGGTATTAACGAATTAGTAGATGTGAATGTTTTCAACGGAAGTGTAGAGGATTTAAAGAAAGTATGTATAAAATAAAAGTAATAAAAAAAAGGCCTATCAGATCATTTTCTAATGGGCCTTTTTTAGTTTTTAAACTATATATCTAATTCAATTTCTTTCGGAGCGTTGAAATCGATTTTTGTTTTTCTTAATTCGAAATTCTGACCTAAATATACCCGTCTAACCATTTCGTCTTCTACTAATTCTTCTGGTTTTCCGGCTTTTAAAATTCCACCTTCAAACATTAAGTAGGTTTTATCTGTAATCGCTAAAGTTTCTTGTACGTTATGGTCGGTAATTAAAATTCCGATGTTTTTGTTTTTCAATTGCGCCACAATTCTTTGAATATCTTCAACTGCAACGGGGTCAACTCCAGCAAACGGTTCATCTAATAAAATGAATTTTGGATCGGTAGCTAAACAACGCGCAATTTCAGTTCTTCTTCGTTCACCACCTGATAATAAATCTCCACGATTGGTACGAATATGACCTAAAGAAAATTCTTCAATCAAGCTTTCCATTTTGGCTTCTTGCTCTTTTTTTGTCAAGTTGGTCAATTGTAAAACGGACAAAATATTGTCTTCAATACTCAATTTTCTAAAAACCGAAGCTTCCTGAGCCAAATAGCCAATTCCGTTTTGAGCTCGTTTGTACATAGGGAAATCGGTAATATTCATATCATCTAAATAAATATTTCCGCTATTTGGTTTCACTAAGCCTACAATCATGTAAAAGGATGTAGTTTTCCCAGCGCCATTCGGACCAAGTAAACCCACAATTTCTCCCTGATTTACTTCCACTGAAATTCCTTTTACAACGCTTCTTTTCTTGTAGGTTTTAATTAAATTTTCGGCTCTTAATTTCATTGATGCTGAATTTATTTCAGTATCTCACAAAAGATACTTGATTTTGATTTACAAATAAACGAATAAACGCATAATTAGATCTTAGATTTAACAAATATTTTAAATCTAATATAGGTTTATAAAGACTGAACGCTAAAAGCTGGTTACTGAACACTTTCTTCTAAAGCTTCCCAAAATTCATAAGCTCTACGTAAGTGAGGAATTACAATTGTTCCACCCACTAAAGTCGCAATACTCATCGCTTCCATCATTTCAGTACGATTTACTCCGTTTTTATAAGCTGTTTCTAAATGATATTTAATGCAGTCATCGCAACGTAAAACGGCTGAGGCTACTAAACCTAAAAGTTCTTTCGTTTTTACATCTAACGCACCTTCCATGTAGGTATTGGTGTCTAAATTGAAAATTCTTTTGATTACTTTATTGTCATCGGCTAATAATTTTTCATTCATTTTAGCACGATAGTCGTTAAATTCTTTAATTAATTCGCTCATTATATAGTGTTTTTAGATTTGTTGTTCTTTTTGTTGATGAAGGCACTGATGTAAATACTAATTTCAAATAGAATAACTAATGGAATACTTACAATAACTTGACTAATTACATCTGGGGGTGTCACAATAGCTGCTACTATTAAAATAATTACATAAGCCCATTTTCTATACTCTCTTAAAAAGGCAGGTGTCACTAAGCCTAGTGAAGATAGGAAATAAATAATAATAGGTAATTCGAAGACTAAACCTGTGGCTAAAGTTGTGGTTTTTACAGTTCCAATATATGAATTGACGTTAATGTCATTTTTAATTACATCTGATACAGAGAAAGTTGATAAAAAGTTTAAGGATAAGGGTGTAAGTACAAAATAGCCGAAAGCCACGCCAAGGAAAAATAAAAGGGAAGAAATGATAATGAATTTAGCCGCATTTCTTTTTTCATTTTTATACAAAGCCGGACTGATAAAATTCCAAAACTGTAATAAAATATAAGGGAAACTTATGATAAAACCAGCTGTAATACACGTCCAAACCAACAAAGATATTTGTCCTTCAATTTCGGTATTTTGAATGCTGAAATTTAATGTAGGATCGCAAAAACTTTTATCTAAATCATACTTGTTTGCCAAATCACAGAAAAACTGATAGGTAATAAAATCACCTTTCATTGGTCCGAATATGATGGTTTTAAAAATAAATTCGTTAAAAAAGTAGGCAATAGTTGCTCCAATTAAAATAGCAGCTGAACTTCTAACTAATAGCCATCTTAATTCTTCCAAATGATCCAAAAAGGTCATTTCGTTGATGTTTTTTTTATTCTTTTTTGCCATTATACAATTCCTTCTTTTAAAATATCGTGTAAATGCAACACGCCTTTGTAAACACCATTATCAATCACCATTAGTTGTGTAATTTTATAATCTTCCAAAACATCTAAAGCCTCTGCAACTAAAACTGTTGAAGCAATTGATTTTGGATTTTTAGTCATAATATCTTGTGCAGTTAAATCGGAAAAAGTATCTCTATCCGTTAACATTCTTCTTATATCACCATCTGTAATAATTCCAATAACCACATCGTTTTCAATTACAGCGGTAACGCCTAAACGTTTTTCAGAAATTTCCATAATCACTTTTTTGATGGAAGCATTTGGAGCTACTTGTGGGGCATGATTGTTTTCTAACATGTCTTTCACACGTAATAATAATTTTTTCCCTAAAGCCCCGCCAGGATGATATTTAGCGAAATCTTCTGCTTGAAAATTTCTCAATTTCATTAAACAAACGGCCATGGCATCTCCTAAAACTAATTGTGCGGTTGTGCTATTTGTGGGCGCTAAACCAAGCGGACAACATTCATCATCAACATGAGCAAGTAAAACTAAATCGGAGGAAGTAGCTAAAAAAGAAGTTGGATTTGCGGTCATTCCAATTAATGTCGTACCAAAATTTTTAATAATTGGCGCCAAAACTTTAATTTCTGGACTGTTTCCACTTTTCGAAATACAAAGAACCAAATCGCCAGTTTGAATCATGCCTAAATCGCCGTGAATGGCTTCTGCGGCATGTAAAAATATGGAAGGCGTTCCTGTAGAATTTAAAGTGGCTACAATTTTTTGTGCGATTATGGCGCTTTTTCCAATTCCAGTCACCACTAATCTTCCTTTAGATTCGAAAATAAGTTGTACCGTTTTGGCAAAATCATCTGTAAGATAAGTGGTCAGTTTTTGGATACTTTCGCTCTGAGAAAGGATTGATTGCTTCGCGTTTTCTAGTATAGTTTGTGTTGTATTCAAAATTAAATGAATTATATTTTTGTTTTTAAAGAATAGTTGTATCTTTATGTTTGCAAATTTAGATAAAATTCGAATAATAATTGTCTAAAATTATTTGTTTATAAGTTCAACCCCACATTTATGACAGAACAAAATATAGATTTATACAAAGAATTAAAAAAATACTTTGGTTTTTCCCAGTTTAAAGGTTTACAAGAGAAAGTTGTTACTAGTATAATTTCAGGTAATAATACCTTTGTTATTATGCCAACTGGTGGTGGTAAGTCTTTATGTTACCAATTGCCGGCCTTAGTATTGGAAGGAACAGCAATTGTGGTTTCGCCGCTTATTGCCTTAATGAAAAATCAGGTTGATGCTATTAGAAGTATGGGGTCGGACGTTGGTGTAGCTCATGTTTTAAACTCCTCTTTGAACAAAACAGAAGTAAATCAGGTTAAAGCCGATATTTTATCCGGTAAAACCAAAATGCTTTATGTGGCTCCCGAATCGTTAACCAAAGAAGATTATATACAATTTTTACAATCTGTTAAAATATCATTTGTAGCTATTGATGAAGCACATTGTATTTCAGAATGGGGTCATGATTTCCGACCAGAATACAGAAATTTGAGAAGTATCATTAGGCAATTAGGTGATGTGCCCATTATAGGTTTAACTGCTACGGCAACTCCAAAAGTACAAGAAGATATCTTGAAAAACTTAGACATGCCGAATGCGAATACTTTCAAAGCCTCTTTTAACAGACCTAATTTATATTATGAAATTCGTCCAAAAACAAAAAACGTTCAAGGCGATTTAATCCGATTTATCAAGCAACATAAAGGAAAATCTGGGGTGATTTACTGCTTAAGTCGTAAAAAAGTAGAAGAAATTGCACAGGTTCTACAAGTAAATGGAATTTCTGCAGTTCCTTATCACGCAGGCTTAGATGCGAAAACACGTGCTAAACATCAAGATATGTTTTTGATGGAAGATGTAGATGTGGTGGTCGCAACTATTGCTTTCGGAATGGGAATTGACAAACCCGATGTGCGTTTCGTGATCCATCATGATATTCCAAAATCTTTAGAAAGTTATTACCAAGAAACGGGTAGAGCCGGAAGAGATGATGGGGAAGGAATTTGTTTGGCATATTACTCTTATAAAGACATCGAAAAATTAGAAAAATTTATGTCAGGTAAACCAATTGCTGAGCAAGAAATTGGCTATGCCTTATTACAAGAAGTGGTAGCTTACGCCGAAACTTCTATGTCGAGAAGAAAATATTTATTGCATTATTTCGGAGAAGAATTTGATGAGGTCAACGGCGATGGTGCGGATATGGACGACAATGTTAGAAATCCGAAAAAGAAAACAGAAGCGCAAGATCAAATTGTTACGTTGTTAGAAGTAATTAACGATACTAAACAATTATTCAAACCCAAAGAAGTTATTTTGGCTTTAGTTGGTAAAATTAATGCCATAATCAAAGCACAAAAAATTGATACGCTTAAAACGTTTGGAAGCGGAAAAGACCATGATGAAAAATATTGGATGGCCTTAATCCGTCAGGTTTTAGTTGCGGGATTAATCTCTAAAGATATCGAAAGTTATGGCGTGCTAAAAGTCACTCCAGCTGGAAATGATTTTATCAAAAAACCATATTCATTTATGGTGGCAGAAGATCATGAGTTTAGCGAAGAAGAAGATGACAATATCATCGCAGCAGCTAAATCTACTGGAATAGCTGATGAAGCTTTAATGGCCATGTTAAAAGATTTACGTAAAAAAGAAGCCAAAAAACATAATGTGCCTCCGTTTGTAGTTTTCCAAGATCCTTCTTTGGAAGATATGGCGTTAAAATATCCAATTTCTATTGATGAATTAAGTAATGTTCACGGGGTAGGGGAAGGAAAAGCCAAGAAATTCGGTAAACCATTTATTGAATTAATTTCAAGATATGTAGCCGATAACGATATCATTCGTCCAGATGATTTAGTAGTGAAATCTACAGGTGCAAATTCAGCCAATAAATTATATATCATTCAAAATATTGATAGAAAATTAGCTTTAGACGATATCGCTTCTGCCAAAGGATTAAAATTCGATGACTTACTAAAGGAAATGGAACAAATCGTGTTTTCAGGAACTAAATTGAATATAAAATATTGGATTGACGACATCTTAGACGAAGATCAACAAGAAGAAATTCACGACTATTTCATGGAATCAGAATCGGACAGTATCGAAAAAGCCTTAAAAGAATTTGATGGGGAATACGATACAGAAGAATTAAGATTAATGCGAATAAAATTCATTAGTGAAGTAGCAAATTAAGAGTCTCAATATCAGTCTCAGTCTCAGTCTCAGTTTTCAGTCTTAGTATTCGGTTGTGAAAACTGTGACTGAAAGCTACAAACTGAATACTTCCCCTCTATGTGGTCGCAAAGCATCTCTAAAAGTAATCATATCGGCTTCTTCTACTACTAAATATGCAATGGCATACATGTCGTTTAAAATTTCAAAGCCTGTAATTTTTAGGGTGTAATTTTCTTTTTCTAAAAATTCTTTCAAATGAATGTCATGATGTTCTGCTGTTTTAGCTGAAGCGGGTCCTCGAAAATCCCAAATTAGTTTTATTTGTCTCATAGTGCAAA
>CAZULO010000088.1:3895-12130 GCA_964621245.1 uncultured Flavobacterium sp. | reverse complement strand
AGCCTTGCGACAAACTTTGCGTTTCTTTGCGGTTAATTAGTAAAAATTGTACTTTCGCAAAGCCATGAAAAACATCTATCAAAACATACTTACATCAAAAAAAGAAAACAAGAAATTGTTAGCCATTTTGATTGATCCTGATAAAACGAAAGCGGAAGAAATTGAAAGTTTATCTCTTAAAATAAACCAATCCCCAGCCACACATCTTTTTATTGGCGGTAGTATTGTGGAACAAATTTGCATTGATACGCTAATTATCGAAATCAAAAAACATTGCCACTTACCTATTTTAATATTTCCGGGACATCCGTCACAAATTTCAAATGAAGCGGATGGAATTCTATTTTTAAGTTTACTTTCTGGCAGAAATCCGGATTACTTAATTGAACACCATATTAATTCAGTTGATATATTAACAAATTCTTCTTTAGAAATAATTCCCACAGGTTATATTTTAATCGAAGGCGGAAAAGAAACTGCCGTACAACGCGTAAGCCAAACTAAACCTATTGAAAATACTAATATCGATTTAGCCTTCAAAACGGCCAAAGCAGGCGAATATTTAGGCAAAAAACTTATTTATCTAGAAGCTGGAAGTGGTGCAAATCAACACGTTTCATTAGAAATGATATCTTACATATCTAAAAACACCTCAATTCCTTTACTTGTTGGCGGAGGCATCAAAAATCTAACAAAAATTGATGAAATTTTTAAAGCTGGAGCTGATTTAGTTGTGATAGGAACGGCTTTTGAAAATGATCCTAATTTTTTTACTTCATAACATGTTTGAAACCATCATCAATCAATACAAGAACATACCAAATTGGCAAATTGGCATAGAAATTATCATTTTTATTTTTGGAATCATTAGTGTGTATTTTGCGAAAAAAGAAAATATTTTAGTGTATCCAACAGGAATTATAGCCACCCTGCTTTCCATTTATATTATGTTTCACGCAAAGTATTTTGCCGATATGAGCATCAATATCTATTATTCAATTATGAGTATTTACGGATGGATGCAGTGGAATAAAATCACAAACGGCACCCAACTTCCCATAGCTAGAACCACTAAAAAGGAAAAGATAATTGGAGTCATTTTATTTTTTCTAACAGCGCTAATTTGTTTTTTTATTTATGATATTTTTAAATACAAACTACAGATTAATAATTATTTAGACATCTTTACCACTTCCCTATTTTTCACTGCTATGTGGTATATGGCACGTAAAAAAATAGAAAATTGGATACTATGGATTATCGGTGACGCTATTTGTGTGTATATATTTTTCGACAGACAACTTTATATTATTGCAATTCAATACATAATTTTTACTATTTTAGCCATCTCAGCTTACTTAGAATGGAAAAAATATTTAGCGAAATAGATTTACAACAAATTGTTACTCGAGGCAATTCTTTAGAAAAAATAATGCAACAATTGCATTACTTCAAAAATGGAATTCCGAAGATTAATTTACACAAAATTGCTTCAATTCATGATGGAATTTTTCAATTTTCAACCGCTGAAATTTCCGAATTTTGTAGTTATTTCGACAAACATAAAGATAAATATGTTATAGAAAAGTTTGTCCCAGCAAGTGGAGCAGCTACTAGAATGTTTAAATCGCTAAATGAATTTTTACATGAATTCAATCCTAAAACAGATACCATTAATTCCTATGTTAACTTAAATAAAGATAAAGATTTGTCTTTATTTATTGTGGGTTTGAGAAGTTTTCCTTTTTACAATGAACTAAAAGATAAAACAAAAGCGATTTTTCCAGATTATTCTAAGTACAATTCTGATCAAAAAGTATATGCTATCGTTAAAACTCTTTTATCTGAAGAAGGTTTGAATTTTGCCAATAAACCCAAAGGAATTTTACCTTTTCATATTGAGAATCAAAAAACTATCACTCCAATTGATGAACAAGTTTTTGAGACAGCATTTTACAAAAAACCAAACGAAAAAGCAAAAATTCATTTCACGATAACCAAAGAATTTGAAGCTGATTTTTTAGCGATAACCAATAAATATGATTTCTTAGATATTTCTTTTTCTTACCAAAATGAAACATCAGACACTATTGCCGTTCATGCTGACAATTCTCCATTTCGAACAGAAAATCATAAACTTTTTTTTCGTCCAGGCGGACATGGAGCCTTGATAGAGAATCTAAATCAATTGCAATCAGACATTGTTTTTATCAAAAATATCGACAATGTTTCGCAGAATAATCGTGAACTTATTTTGCATCAAAAAAAACTATTAGGTGGCATTCTGATTTACACCAAACGTCAAATTGAAATAGCTTTAACTAAGTTGTATAGCGAATCACTTCAGCCAGAGGACATCAAAGAAATTATTGATTTTGTAGAAACAAAAATGTCATTTCCTTTACCGGAAGAACTTAAAATGTTCCGATTTAATTATCAAAAAGAATTTCTAATCAAAATTTTAAACCGACCAATACGAGTTTGTGGAATGGTGAAAAACGAAGGCGAACCGGGTGGTGGGCCATTTTGGGTTCAGGATGAAAAAGGTCGACGAAGCTTACAAATTGTTGAATCTTCTCAAATTGATTTAACCAATGAAAACCAACGCGCGATCTTCAAAAACTCCACACATTTTAATCCGGTAGATATTGTATGTAGCTTGAAAGATTACAAAGGAAATAAATTTGATTTGAATAAATTTGTAGACCATCAAGCCGCTTTTATTACGGAAAAAACAATAAATGGTAAACCTATAAAAGCCTTTGAATTGCCAGGTTTATGGAATGGCGCCATGGCGAAATGGACTACTATTTTCGTGGAAGTTCCTTTAGAAACATTTAATCCTGTAAAAACGGTTAACGATTTATTAAAACCCGCACACCAACCAAACACTTTAGATTCAAATTCTGTTTTATAATGCAACAAGAAATCATAACTACTGAACTTCATTTCAAAGCGGTACGAAGCAGTGGCGCGGGCGGACAAAACGTAAATAAAGTATCTTCTAAAATGGTTTTAATTTTTGATTTAGCAGCTTCTATGGGTTTAGATGAAGCGGAAAAGCTACTGATTCAGACTAAATTAAAAAAAAGAATTTCTCAAGAAAATTTATTGATTTTAACCTGTGACGAAGACCGAAGTCAACTCAAAAACAAAAGAATTATCATCAAACGATTTTTCGAAATTTTAGAAAAAGCTTTAGCCAAACCAAAAGTTCGAAAGGCTACTAAAATCACAAAAGGCGCAAACGAAAAACGCATTCAAGAAAAGAAAAAAGCCGGTGAAATTAAAGCCGGAAGAAAAAAACTAGACTTCTAAAACGACGAAACAAAATAAAGTCATTTCTAAAATTTTAATAAATTCTCCAATCGGTGTTACACAGTAAAATTGATTTTAAAAATTGTTCTTGATTTTTGAAATGGAATTACTATCTTTGCCCCATCTCAAAGGGGTGCTTGTTTCAGGCTGAGATTATACCCATAGAACCTGAGCAGGTAATGCTGCTAAGGAAATCTGAGAAATTCTTATCATTCTGATTGTTACACTTTAGCTATAAATCAACTTTTCAGAATCTTAAATTCTCACTCACATTTATTAACTAATTATTTTAACCAAGAGTAATTACCCCTTTTATTCGTATTTTTTTACGAATTATGTATTTATTTAAAAAAAGAGCCAAGAACCAAGAGCCAAAGGAAAAAGCATTTACTTTATTTTCTACTTTTTACTTTTTACTTTTTACTTGTATCTTACTTGCTCAAGAACAACCCAAAGATTCTGTTACATCCATTGAAGAAGTCTTAATTTCCGGCGTTAGAGCGAAAGACAAAAACCCAATTCCTTTTACAAACGTTTCGAAAACACAAATCGCTCCTAGAAATTTAGGACAAGACCTTCCTGTTTTATTAAATTATTTACCTTCTGTAGTCACTTCAACTGATGCTGGAGCTGGGGTTGGATATACTTCCATGCGTGTTCGTGGATCGGATGGTTCACGTATTAATGTCACTTTAAACGGAATCCCATTTAATGATAGTGAAAGTCAAGGTACTTTTTTTGTAAACTTACCCGATTTTGCTTCTTCACTAGAAAGTATTCAATTGCAGCGTGGTGTAGGAACATCAACTAGTGGAGCTGGTGCATTTGGAGCGAGTTTAAATTTACAAACTAAAACTTCACAAAAAGAGGCTTATGCTTCTATCGCTAATTCTGTGGGAAGTTTCAACACCAGAAAACACACCTTAGCCTTTGGAACCGGATTACACAATAATTTTGAAATGAATGCTCGTATTTCAAAAATTGAATCTGATGGTTATATTGATCGCGCCTCTTCCAATTTATTTGGGTATTATTTTGATGCCAATTATATTACAGAAAAGACGATTCTTAAAGCCATTGTTTTTGGAGGAAAAGAAAAAACTTATCAATCATGGAATGGTTTAGAAGACGAAGAAAAATTAAGAAATGACCGAACTTATAATTCTGTAGGACAATTTACAGACGCTAATGGTAACACGCAATTTTACGGAAATGAAACCGATAATTATTGGCAAAATCATTTTCAGTTGCATTGGAATCAAAAAATAACTTCAAAATGGCAATCTAATGTAGCCTTGCATTATACTTCTGGAAAAGGATATTACGAACAATACAAAGAAGATGAATCGTTTTCAGATTATTTTTTACCCAATTTTGGCACTAACACAACAACCGATTTAGTTCGAAAACGTTGGTTAGATAACGACTTTTTCGGAACAACTTTCTCTCTAAATTACAAAACGGATAAAACAGATGTGATTTTTGGTGGAGCAGCAAATAAATACCAAGGAAAGCATTTCGGGGAAGTCGTTTGGACACAATATTACATTCCAAATACCAATAAATATTACGATAATTTCGGAGATAAAAATGATGTGAATTTTTATTCGAAAGCATCACAACAAGTTGGAAAATTTAACGTATTTGCCGATTTACAATATCGTATGGTTTTCTATCAAGCCAATAGCATCAAATTTAATGATGTGAATGACACGTTCCGATTCTTCAATCCGAAAGCAGGAATTACATATACATTAAATGGAGCGAGTTCTATTTATGGTTATTTCGGAATTGCAAATAAAGAACCACGTCGTGATGATTATGAAAACGGAAGCATCAAACCAGAGCGCTTACAAGATTTTGAATTAGGTTATAAATTTAGAAACCAAAAATCTTATATACATGTAAATGCCTTTTACATGAAATACAAAAACCAATTAGTGGCTACTGGCGCCTTAAATGATGTGGGAAGTCCAGTTTTTGAAAATAGTGGAAAAAGTTACCGTTTAGGAATTGAATTGGAAGGTTCTATTCAACCTGTAAAATGGTTAACGGTGTCGCCAAACCTAACAGTAAGCAGCAATCAAAATGAAAACTTCTACTTCCAAAGAGATGGCGTTTTAACTAATTTAGGAACTACAAATATTGCCTATTCTCCAAATATTGTAGCTGGAAATAACATTACATTTACACCAATTGAATCGTTACAAATTTCGTTTTTAACAAAGTTTGTTGGCGAGCAATATATGGGAAACATAGATTCTAAAAAATCTATTTTACCAGACTATACTACTTCAGATTTAAATATTACGTACGAATGGAAAATCAACAAAGGCATTAAATCTATTGTGTTTTCTGGGTTGATAAATAATATTTTTGATAGAGTTTACGAATCAAACGGTTATTTTTATACCTATGACGATGACTTCAGCAATCCACCAGCCATTACTACTATTGAAGGTGTTGGATTTTATCCTCAAGCAGGAATCAATTTCTTAGCAGGAATGAATTTGAAGTTTTAAGTATTTTATTTTGATAAACAGTAAAAGGTTAGAAGAAATTCTAGCCTTTTTTTATTCTCTCATTTAACTATCAAAAAAAACCACAGATTCAAAGAATTAAGATTACTCTGCGAATCTGTGGTAAAATTTACTCACAATGTGTGTCAACCTGAAAAATATCAATAAAAAAGATGCTTTCAGTATGACAATAAATGTGGTAATTGTTTATTTTCCTTCAATCCAAGCCGTAATACTTCTGTCGTCTGGTTGTGTTTTTGGTGAAATCACTTTTTCTACTTCCCCATTTTCATTCAATAAATACTTTTGAAAATTCCATTTCACAGAAGAATCTTTTACACCATTTTTCGATTTCTTAGTTAAGAATTCATAAATAGGATGCATCGTGCTTCCTTTAACAGAAATTTTTTCCATCATAGGAAAACTAACGCCATAATTGATACTACAAAATTCTTGAATATCAGAAGAAGATCCAGGTTCTTGCCAAAGAAAATTATTAGCCGGAAAACCAATTATTTCGAAATTATCTGATTTATATTTATCATAAATCTTTTGTAACTTCTCATATTGAGGCGTTAAACCACACTTTGAGGCAGTATTTACAATCATGACTTTTTTTCCTTTTAAAGTAGAAAAATCGAAATCATTTCCTTGTAGATTTTTCACAACAAAATTATGAACAGTTCCTTTAGGATAGCTGGTGTTATCTTTAACGAATAAAGAAAGAATACTTTTTAACATTAGTTATATACTTTTATAGTGGTGGCATCAATTACTTGTACACGATAGGCTTTCATAGGATATTGTTTTCCTGCTCCTAAACCTGTAAACATACTATATTCTGCATTATCACAAGAACATTTGGCATTAATTCCGTTAATTGTCATGGTAGAACAATCCGTTAAGGCTTGATTTGGACAAGCCGCATCATAAGCCAAATAATTACCACTCCCGGCATTAAAAACCAACAATCCTTTAATTCCTGCTCCGGCTACATTTACATAAACAGCATTAGAAGGAAATGCCAAATTAGCATATTGAGGAAAGCTCATATTTAAAGTTACTTCGAACGAATAATTGGGTAAATATGGATTATTATTATTTATTTGATTGTCTTTCTCGCAAGATAAACTCATTAGAAGCAACAGGATGAAGCAAAAAAATCTTTTCATTTTTTATATTTATTTGAAATATCAAATTTAATTTATTTATATTTGACAAACTAATATAGTAAACGAAAAATAGTTAAATAAATTATATCTTTACCAAAAGAGAATCCCATAGTTGTGGGATTTTTTCTATTTTATAAATCAATGAAGTTATGAGCACAGTATCTTACTACACAGCAGAAGGATTAAAACAATTAAAAGCGGAGTTAGACCAACTTAAATCTATAGAACGTCCTAAAGCATCTAATGCCATTGCAGAAGCAAGAGACAAAGGTGACTTGTCTGAAAATGCAGAATATGATGCCGCTAAAGAAGCACAAGGTTTATTAGAAATGCGTATCTCTAAAATGGAAGAATTAGTTTCAAATGCTAGAATTATAGACGAATCTACTTTAGACCTATCAAAAGCTTTGGTTTTATCGAACGTGAAAATCAAAAACCAAGCGAATGGAATGGAACTACAATATAAACTAGTTGCAGAAAGTGAAGCTGATTTAAAAACAGGAAAAATTTCAGTTACTTCTCCTATTGGAAAAGGTTTACTAGGTAAAAAAGTTGGTGAAATTGCCGAAATTAATGTCCCAAATGGCATCCTAAAATTTGAGATTTTAGAAATTACACGTGACTAATTTAATGTGTCGATTAGTCAATTGGTCAATGTGCCAAAAAATTGACTAATTGAAAATTGGCTAATTGAAAATTAAAAAAATGAGTTCTATTTTTACGAAAATAATTAACGGAGAAATTCCTTGTTATAAAATTACAGAAAACGATAATTTTATTGCTTTTTTAGATGTGAATCCGAATGCAAAAGGTCATACTTTGTGTGTGCCAAAGCAAGAAATTAATAAAATTTTCGACATGGAAGAAGCATTGTATCTAGATTTAATGGCGTTTTCAAGAAAAGTAGCCATTGCTTTAGAAAAAACGGTTCCTTGTAAGCGAATTGGTGTAGCCGTTGTAGGCTTAGAAGTACCACACACGCATGTGCATTTGATTCCGCTACAAGATATGGACGATATGCGTTTCCAACGAAAAACGACATTAACACCTGAAGAATTCACCACATTAGCCAATCAAATTGCTGAAAATTTATAAAACTTATTTCCACAAATTTCTATCGAGTTTGTGGATTTTTTTTATCTTAACCTATGAAAAAAATCATTTTCTTTTTCCTTATTTCTCACTTCTTGTTGGCTCAAGAAATTACTTCTGAAAATTATTTTTGG